>NZ_JAWQUO010000025.1:0-66178 GCF_033446605.1 Iodobacter sp. CM08
CCGTTTCAATCGTCGAGCAGACCTGTGCGCTCTGATTCCTCGATTACTCAAAGCCGTGATGCAGGCTAAACCTTGTCCAAGAGGGGTATTTCAAGCCTCAATTGAGCAAGAGACATAATCAGGTTAATTTAAACCTGCGCTAAGTTTTATTAATGATGGCCGCCTTGGGCGGTTTTTTTTCGCCTATCGATTTTGGAATCCTATGCAAGAACATGAAAAAAACCTGATCTGGCTGCTCTTGCTGGGGGCCGCTATTGGCCTGGGCAAGCTACTTGTCTCTCAAGAAGAGCTCACGATCCGTTTAGTGATTGGCCGCTCAATTTTAGGTAGTGCAACTACTGCCGTGGCCGGTGCGCTGCTGATCCAAATCCCAAATCTGCCGACGCTGGCGCTAATGGCTGTGGGCTGCGCATTAGGCATTACCGGCGCTCAGTTCCTAGAAATGTGGCTGAAGAAACAAGTTTCAAAAATAAAGGGCTGATATGAACTTATTACTAAAACGAGATTTCTTTACCCCAGAATCCACTACTGGCGTTCTCTCGATCGATGGCGTGTTTCAGTGTTTTGTCTTGGAGGATGTAGATAGAAAACTAGAAACAGGCGGGGCCAAAATCCACGGGCTGACAGCGATTCCGCGAGGGATTTACCCGCTTACAATTACCTATAGCCCGCGCTTTCAGAAGCCCTTGCCGCTATTGTCGGGCGTGTCGGGATTTGATGGCATTCGTATTCACTGCGGCAATACAGATGCAGATACCGAGGGCTGCTTACTGGTGGGTAATGCCCGCTGGCTGAATAAAGTGGGTGGCTCGCGCATCGCTTTTGATGCGTTGTTTACAAAAATCAAAGCGGCACTTGATCGTAAAGAAAAAGTGACGATTGAGATTAAATAAGCCGTCGTAATTACTTAGTTATCCACAGTTTCAGTGGGTAACACAGTGAGTCATATTGCTGTAACTCAATCGACACAAGCGCTCTTCGGGGCGCTCTTTTTTTAGGCAAAACATGACATTTATTCAAAAAATATTAATTGGCTTAGCGCTGCTGTTTGGTGTTTTTGGGCTGGGCATGGCAACAGGCTGGCATTACGGCGCTGGCCGTATTCAGTCGCAGTGGAATTTAGCGCTCGCAAATTCAGAAAAAGCAGTGGCCACCATACAGCTAAATGACGCGGTGGCCACGGTGCAGGTGGTTACAGAATACGTCGATAAAGTGCGCATCGTGCGCGAGCAGGGCCAAACCATAATCAAAGAGGTGCCGATCTATGTTACTCAAGAAAACGATGCTGCTGCTGTTATCAACAATGGCTTTGTCAGCGTGTGGAACGCCGCAAACAGTGGTCTACCGCCCGAAGCCCCCGGAGCTGCTGATGCGGCCTCCAGCGGGATTAAGCTCTCTGAAATTGCAGAGCAACACGGCATCGAGGCCGGTTACTGCAGAGAAGTCGAGCAACAGCTGACTGCTCTGCAGGGGTGGTTGATTACTGTGCAGGACTGATTCTATCCAGTAGCTCACCGCTTAGCGGCAGCGAGCG
This sequence comes from Iodobacter sp. CM08, assembly GCF_033446605.1. Classification (NCBI taxonomy): domain Bacteria; kingdom Pseudomonadati; phylum Pseudomonadota; class Betaproteobacteria; order Neisseriales; family Chitinibacteraceae; genus Iodobacter; species Iodobacter sp. CM08. The sequence goes on from NZ_JAWQUO010000025.1 coordinate 1,535, forward strand.
CTTAGTTTGAGTATCAAAAAACACCAGTTTTAACCGGGCTGAAAGTGCCACTTTCGGCCCCTTCATAATGTCTTGCACCACCCACGCTTCGGTGCTGGGCACTCCATCCCATTGCGTAACCACGCTCAGCTCATCATCTGGCCCGCATGGCCGCTTGTACTGAATGCGCGAGAATTCCGCTACCACCGCACCAATATTGCGCTCATTAAACCAAGCCTTGCCGTGCGCATTCCAAAAGTCTGTACGGGCTTGCTCTAAAAACTCCTGGTACCGCGCGTTATTCACATGCCCATAGGCATCGCAGTGAAAGCCTTGTACGAGAATTTTTGTTTCTGTTTTGATCATTGAAGTCTCTTTAATAAATTACCAAAGTTTTTCTGCTAAATCGCTAGCGCGTAAATTCGCATAGCGTTTGAGCATGCGCAAATCTTTGTGGCCGGTGATTTTTGCAATTTGAATGTCTGAAAGCGTGGTGCGCTCGTAAAAGCGGCAAGTGCCTTCATGGCGTAAATCATGAAAATGTAAATCTGGGCAGCCTGCTGCCGCAAAAACCCTAGCAAATTGCGCGGAGAGTTTTGCCGTGGTTTTGCGCCTTTCCAGCGCTGTGGCGCTGGGCCACGGGAAAAATGCCCCAGCAGTGAATTGAAAGCCCTCCATGCCGCGTTCGCCCGTTTTAACGAGATGAATATATCGGTTTAATATTTCTTTGGCTGTGCTGGATAGAGGCACTTGTCGTTTATCGCCATTTTTAGTTTTATCTAAAAAGATGGTTCTTTGCGGCAGATCGATTTGCGCATATTCCAGCGTAAACATTTCACTGAGCCGCATCGCGGTTTCTGGGGCTAGCTCAAAAATACATTCCAGCGCGGCCTGCCATGTTAGCGCCAGCGGTCGCTCTTTACTTGCTGGTTTTTCTTTGTTCAAAATAGCTTGGCATAGTGCCAGCTCTTTAGCGCTGGGCCTGCGGTCGCGCTCTTCGGCGATCGGCACGGCAATGCCTTGCATTTCTACTGCATTCGCGTCGTCGTCGTTATATTTTGCGTAACTTTTGGGGAGTGAGCGCAGCGGATTGACGGCTAAAGAGGCATAGTGCCTGCGCGTCATCCAGTCGAAGCATCTGGCCAGCGCCCCCACATAGTGGCGAATCGTCACTGGGCTGAGTGCTTTTTCTTGTTTCATCTGGGAGATCCAGCGCTCTGCCCACGGGTAATCAATGCTTGTTAGCCGTGTGGCACCAATGCCATCGGTGATGCTTTCCAGTCGGTTTAGTAGCCGGATATCTGTGTCCGGCACGGCAATGGCTTTTTGATAGGCCCGAATCGCGTCTCTGACGGTGAGTAAATTCATGCCGTGCTCTGCCAGCTCTTGGGGGAGAATCCCCCGCTCTAAGAGCGCTTCTAGTTTAGCTATATAGGCGTCGCCTTCTGCTTCATCAGAGAAGGTAAAAGTGAGAGGCTTAGGCAGTAGTTTTTTGCACCTGACGGCGTATTCCCAAGAATTATTGCGCTTTCTTTTGCCGGCCATGATTAAATTCACCCCTGTTTATAAATTCGCGTAGACCACCAACACGACTAATCAAAAAATGGCATGCCATTTTTTAAGGGGAATAATAGGCTATTTCAGGCTGTTGTTGGCTGTTTTTTAGAGATATTTACATAACCGTAAGGCGCTGACAGGAACGCCAGGCAAAGAAAAAGCCCTGAATAATCAGGGCTTTAACGGTCTTGCTTATGGAGGCGGAGGCCGGAATCGAACCGGCGTAGACGGCTTTGCAAGCCGCTGCATAACCATTTTGCTACTCCGCCATGGTTACTTAAATAAAGGGTTCTTTCTTTATTCTTAAAATTTGGAGCGGGAAAAGAGACTCGAACTCTCGACATCTACCTTGGCAAGGTAGTGCTCTACCAACTGAGCTATTCCCGCATAGGGCAATACTACATGAAATGGAGCGGGAAAAGAGACTCGAACTCTCGACATCTACCTTGGCAAGGTAGTGCTCTACCAACTGAGCTATTCCCGCATCTATCATGCATCTTACAAGACTCAAAATAAGTGGAGCGGGAAAAGAGACTCGAACTCTCGACATCTACCTTGGCAAGGTAGTGCTCTACCAACTGAGCTATTCCCGCATCTTATTTTAAGATCTACAACGGTACTCTGTATTTGCTGGAGCGGGAAAAGAGACTCGAACTCTCGACATCTACCTTGGCAAGGTAGTGCTCTACCAACTGAGCTATTCCCGCATCGCGTTTTTATTGCGTTTTCTTTTCTGTCGTTGCACCAGAAGAGGAGTCGCATTATGAAGATGGCCCCTCACTTCGTCAAGTACTATCTACGTATTTTTCTGCTAGAAAGCTTATCGAATAGATAGTGTCTTGATATTTAAAGGCTAATAAGTCTGCTTATGTTAACCTTATACCTGCTGATGCTTGCCAGGGATACTGGTGATGATGTTTGTCATTAGCAAACCTTTATTTTTTATGCTGCCGAGATGACGGCGGCGTCTACATCGGAGGACTTCCCGTGTCTAAACGTATTGTTACGCTTGCTCATTATTATACCCAACCAGAAATCCAACAAATGGCCGATAAAGTCGGCGATAGCTTAGAGCTGTCTCTTTATGCCAAAGAATGCGGCGCCGATGTCATTGTGTTTGCTGGTGTGCGTTTCATGGCTGAAACCGCCAAAATTTTAAACCCGCAGGCCGAGGTGATTTTGCCTGCGAGTGGCTCAACCTGTTCCTTAGTTACCCAAACCGATGTAAAAGCCTTACAAAAATGGCGAGAAGAGCATGCAGATTACGTGCATGTTTCTTATATCAATTCCTCTGCCGAGCATAAAGCGATATCGGATTGGATTGTAACCAGCCGCAATGTAGATGACATTATTGCCAGCCTTTACGCTGAAGGTAAAAAAGTAGCGTTCTCGCCAGACCGCAATATGGGGGCCTATTTAAACTTCCAGTACGGCTACGATATGCCGCTGTGGAGCGCGGTGTGCGAAGTGCATGATAAGTTTAACCAAGCTGCGCTGGATGAGGCGTTTGCGGCGGTTAAAACGGCTAAATACCTGATTGCCCATCCAGAAAGCCCACTGCCCGTGCTGCAGCAGGCCGATTACGTAGGCTCTACTTCTGGCATGCTGAACTGGATTAAAGCGTTTAATAAAGAGCCAGATGCGGTGATCTTTGTCGCGACTGAAGACGGCATTCTCTACAATATGGGTCTTGCTCGTCCTGACTTAAATATTAAGCAAGCGCCAATTTATGCGGGCTGTCAGTGTAATTCATGCCCATATATGAAGATGAACACCATCGATGCGGTGAAGCGTGCCCAAGCGGGTGAGGGCACACGCATTGATTATCTGACTCCTCAGCAAATGGATGATGCCCGCTTGCCGATCGAGCGCATGCTGGAATTCTCCAAGCGTTATTACCAATAAGCCTTTGAGCAAGCTGAAAGTGCCTATGCGTAATCAATAAGCGGGCCTTTTGTATGAATCGCTAGCCGCCTGCTGAGTTTTTACTTGGCAGGATTTTGCTGGCGATTTGTTTTTTAAAACGCATTATTAGCGTTTGAAACATTAACAGGGGGGTGATAATGCTGGATTACCTTGTGTTTATTGGGCGCTTTCAACCCTTTCATTTAGGGCATTTGCAGGTCGTAAAAGCTGCTTTAGAGCGTGCAGGCAAGTTAATTGTAATTTGCGGCTCGGCTCGCCAAGCCAGAAACCCACGCAATCCGTGGACGGTGCCTGAGCGCGAGGCGATGCTGCGCTCGGCTTTGCCAGCAGAGATGCAAGATCGCGTGTTTGTGGTGGGCTGCTCAGATCGAATGTACAACGATCAGCAGTGGGTGACCGAGGTGCAAAGCCTCGTGGATAAGGTGATTGCGGTAGATAACGCTAGCCTAGGTAGTCGCGAAGCACAATTTAAAGTGGGCATCGTGGGCAGCAGCCGCAGCAAGCACACCTATTACCTTGATCTTTTTCCTCAGTGGCTCAGGGTGGAAGTGCCAGAAATGATCGGCATCCATGCCTCACAAGTGCGGCGTAATCTATTTGCACAAGGTGGGGCAGGGCTATGCGCCGATAAACTGCCCGCACCCGTCTATCAGCATCTACAGCTGTTTCGCCAAGGTGAGATTTACGCCAATCTAGAAGCTGAATGGTGCTTTGTGCAGGATTATCGTAAGGCATGGTCGACGTGTCCCCATCCCCCCACTTTTGTGACGGTTGATGCGGTGGTGATTCACTCTGGGCATATCTTGCTGGTGCGGCGCAAAAATCTGCCAGGGCGCGGGCTGTGGGCGCTACCGGGTGGCTTTATTAATCAAGATGAGCTGGTAAAAGACGCGGTGATTCGTGAGCTGCGTGAGGAAACGCGCTTAAAAGTACCTGCGCCGGTGCTGGCAGGCTCGATTCGCTCTTCACGGGTATTTGATCATCCGCATCGCTCTTTACGTGGTCGAACGATTACTCATGCTTTTTTGATTGAGCTGACGCCGACGGGTGAAGGTTTACCCAAGGTGCGCGGTGGTGATGATGCCGATCGTGCTAAATGGGTGCCGCTATTTGAGTTTAACCGCATGGAAGCAGAGCTATTTGAAGATCATTTTTATATTGTGAATTGGTTTTTGGGGCAGATTTAAACCATTAAGCACTCGTTATCTAGTGAGGTATTAAGACGATGAAAGTGATTGAATTAATCAATAAAGAATTTTGGGATGTGATTTTTTCTGATTTCGATCTTGGTGAGTATAGTCATGATGCGGTAATCGAGTACGCCGCCACAGGCATCGAGATTGACTTGCAAATGGGATACATTTTTTTTGAAAATGAGGCCGAAGACACGGATGTTGTTATCCATTCATCAAGTGCTAGGTTAAATAAAGTAATTGGTTTAAATGGTGGAGAATTCGTTCAGTATGAATTGGATGATGACGATATTGTGATTGCATTTGCTCTGCCTTTAACGGCTAATAGCGAGGTGATTTGGAAAAATAAAATCAACGAGCAATTTAGTCCTTTAATTAGCTCTGAACGTATTTTTTTATTGGCGGCGCAAATATTATTGAATCAATCTGCGGCAGCAATAGTATCGAGTGTTTTAAAAGAGATGGGCGAGTTCTGATTGCATGCTCTCTAAAATTAGGGCAATTGAGCAGGCAATCCTATCAACTTAAGGCACTGTTGGGCGTAATGATTGCTTCACCGCTAAGCGATAACAATTCTGGCGCGTGGTGTCATTGTTTTATGTCATACAAAAACTTACCTGATTATGTCCCTTTATGCCGATCATCTCAGGTAAACAACAAAAAATGAGCAAGAGACATAATTAGTAAAACTTATTTAATCAAACAATAAGGTTAGATAAAGCAATGCCCCAAATCATTCTAAAAATGATCTGGGGCATTTTTATTCGTAGCTGCTTGGTTTAAAACTGTAATTTGCGGCGGCGATACACTAGGGCGCTGATTCCAAGGCCGAACAATACGCTAGTCTCTGTGCTGACTAAGTCCGTGTTGCTACCAAGGTGGCTTAAGCTTATGTTTAAGCTTGCCCTGTGTAGCCCTTGTTTTAGGGAGGGTTCAGCAGCAGTGCGTGCCAAATTAAAGCTGCCTTTCATATTTTGTTCATTACTCAGAGCCTTAGGGCTACTGGCATGAAGTGATTCAAACTTTTCATGTGAAGTCAGAATGTGAGCATGGCTCTGGCTGGCCAGCAAAAAGCTTAAGGCTAAAAAGAGCATACGCATTGCTGATTTTTCTCCGACTGAAGCATTTAAAATTTAGGGTTATTTATTACTTAATATTGTCTGCTCCTTAATCAAGGCTGACAATGGTAATTATTACAATACGCTTTCCTTTTTTGAAAAGTACTGTATTCCTTACGCTGGTAAGTTGTTTTAGTGGATTTATGACGTAAAAAAGCCTGCATCACGGGATGCAGGCTGGTTGTGTTTTTACAGCTTATTTAACAAGCTCTAAAGGTACTGGAATGTTTTTTTCCGGGGTTTGGCCATCAATAATTTTTTTGGCGGCTTCAATCCCCATTTTACCGATCAGCTCAGGTTTTTGTTGTACGGTTGCGGCCATGCGGCCCGCTTTAACTGCAGCAACGGCATCAGTAGTTGCATCAAAGCCGACAACGATTACGTTTTTCAAGCCTGCAGCTTCTAGTGCCTGTACTGCGCCCAGCGCCATTTCGTCGTTATGGGCAAACACGGCTTTAATCTTTTTATTCCCTTGCAGAATGTTTTCCATGACTGATAGGCCCTTGGCACGGTCAAAGTCTGCAGGTTGCTTGGCGGCTACTTTTACGCCTTTTTCTGCATCCACCACAGCATGAAAGCCTTGGCCACGTTCACGTGCGGCGGAGGAGCCTGCAATGCCTTCTAGCTCAGCAATTTCGCCTTGCTTACCGATTTTTTCTAGCAAGAATTCAGCCGCCATTTTGCCGCCTGCCACGTTATCAGAGGCAATATGGCTGGCGATTTCGCCGCCATTAATGCTGCGATCAAGGGTAATCACTGGGATGTGCGCTGCGTTGGCTTGTTTTACTGCAGAAACAACGGCATCAGAATCGGTAGCGTTGATCAGGATGACTTTGACTTTTTTCTGAATTAAATCTTCGATACTGGCAATTTGCTTGGCCGCATCGTCTTGCGCATCCACGGTGATCAGCGTTAGGCCATTGGCCTTGGCGGCTTCTTCTGCACCTTGTTTTAAGGTAACAAAGAAGGGGTTGTTTTGGGTAGAAATGGCAAGGCCAATGGTATTGCTGCCCGCTGCCGCAACTGCGGGGGCCGATGCAGCAGGTGCCGCACTTTCTGGGCCTTGTTTAGAGCAGGCGGAGAAGGCAAGTGCCATAGAGGCGATAAGGAGTGGTTTGAGCCAGGTTTTCATAATTAAAGCCTTGTGTGTGTGGGTAAAAACATCAACATCAGCACTTAGCGTATTTTTTCGCTTTTAAGTGTGTTTAGCTATGGCAGTTTCAGGTGGGTTCACCTTATTCGCCTTTTATTTCTTTGCACTTCTATCCAGTAATACTGCCAGCAGAATGACACTACCTTTAATGACTTGCTGGTAGAATGATGACACAGATAGTAAGTTTAACCCGTTATTAAGTACACCAATTAATACTGCGCCAATCAGCGTGCCAACAATCCAGCCTCGGCCACCGGATAAACTGGTGCCGCCTAATACCACCGCAGCAATCGCATCTAGCTCATAGCCCATGCCTGCATTGGGTTGGGCGGAGTTCAGTCGAGACGTGAGAATAATCCCCGCAAGGGCAGATAAGCCGCCAGAAAGCGTATACACCCACAGTTTGACGCGGTTTACTTTGACACCAGATATCAGCGAGGCCTCTTCATTGCCACCCACTGCATAGACATGGCGGCCAAACACGGTTTTTTTCAGCACAAACCACAGCGCTACAAAGGCGAGCGTGGTGGTGATCACTGGCACAGGAATCAGATTGGCGATATAGCCCCCGCCCAGCATGGCGAAAAAATCGCTATTAAAGCCGGTAATCGGGCGGCCATCTGAGGCCACGAGTGCTAAGCCGCGAAATACCGTCATGGTGCCCAAAGTAGCAATAAAGGGAGCGACCTTGCCACGGCTGATAATCAGCCCATTAACCGCACCCAGCGCCGCACCGGCTAAAACGCCGCATAGCGTAGCAAGGATTGGGTCCATTCCTGCCGCCATCATGCTGGCAATGGCAATAGAAGATAGCGCCAGCACGGCACCTACGGATAAATCAATCCCGCCAAGCAAAATCACAAAGGTCATGCCAAAGGCGATCAGTGCATTAATCGATACTTGGCGTAGCACATTGAGTAGATTATTGACGGTTAGAAAATCACGGCTCATTACCGATAAAACGCTAGATATAAGCAGTAAGGCGAGTAGGGGGCCAAGTTTTTGTAGTGTGGCTTTTTGCTGAGCATTCATTCTTATTGCCCTCCGGTTGCTGCATGCATAATGGATTCTTGGGTGGCGGTTTTGGCGTTGAATATTCCGGCGCTGCTGCCTTGGTGCATCACAAGGATGCGATCGCTCATGGCTAGCACTTCGGGCAGCTCAGACGAGATCATTAAAATTGCCACGCCATTGGCGGCCAGTTGATTAATGATGTGGTAAATCTCTGCCTTGCCACCCACGTCTACACCACGGGTAGGCTCGTCTAAAAACAGCACTTTGGGCGCAATGCCCAGCCATTTGGCAAACACCACTTTTTGCTGATTACCGCCGGAAAGTGATTTCACTTCTAAATCGGCATCACGGGTGCGGATAGATAATTTGGCAATGAGCTCGCTGACATTTTTATCCTCGGTCTGGCTATCAACCACGCCCCAGTGGCTGGGCGCTTTAGTTAGGCTGATGTTTTCTTTGACAGATAAACTCAGTACTAAGCCTTGGGTTTTTCTATCCTCCGTGACATAGCCAATGCCGTGAGAGATGGCCTCGATGGCCGAGCGGCAGTGAATAGGCTCTCCATCCAACCAGACTTTGCCAGCAGATCTGGCCGCTAGGCCAAATAAGGTATGGGCAATTTCACTGCGTCCTGCACCCATTAAACCCGCCACGCCAAGCACTTCGCCTTGGCGAATCTCAAAGTTGATATCACTGATGGTGCGGGTATCGCATAAGCCCTCAACCTTAAAGCGCACGGGGCCAAGCGTGTTGCTACGTGCTGGATAGCGATCGCTAATTTCACGGCCAACCATCATTTTTACAATTTCATCAAAGCGGGTTTCTTTAATCACGCGGCTGCCAACAAATTGCCCATCACGCAGCACCGAGATCCGGTCGCAAACCTGAAAGATTTCTTCCATGCGGTGGGAAACATACACAATACCTACGCCACGCGATTTTAAATCGTGCATCAGTGTAAACAACACTTCGGTTTCTTTGTGGCTGAGCGCTGCCGTTGGCTCATCCATAATCAGCACTTGGGCGTTCAGCGACAACGCCTTGGCAATCTCAACCATTTGCTGTCGGCCTACGGATAAGGTGCCCGCTTCTTGGTTAGGATCGATATTGTGTATGCCAAGTAGCGCCAGAAACTCTAAACACTGCGCATGCATTTCAGCTGATTTAAGCAGGCCGCCACGGGTTTTTTCACGGCCCAAAAAGAGGTTTTCTACCACCGATAATTGTGGGATCAGGTTTAGTTCTTGATGAATAATGGCAATGCCCAGTGCCTCTGCTTCTTTGGGGCTATGGATATGCACTTCACGCCCATCCACATGAATACGGCCAGCGTCGCTTGGGTAAATGCCGGTAAGGATCTTCATTAGCGTGGATTTACCCGCGCCATTTTCGCCCATTAGCGCGTGGATTTCGCCGCGTTCCAGCGCAAAATCCACCCCTTCCAGCACCTTTACTGGGCCGAAAGCTTTATTAATGCCTTGCATTTGGATCAGCATACGAAAGCCTTGGTTTTTAATGAGTGACGGTTGTTTAAAACATGAATACATAAAAATATTAGGTGTATATACAAACCCAGATCTTGAAACACGGAGGACACAGAGAACACGGAGTCTCACGGAGAAAAAATATGAGAGAAAACACTGTGCTCATGAGGTTTAATTCGACACGAAGCAGATGCCACAAAAACTCAAGTAAAAGCACTCTTTTAGGTTTTCTTCGTGTACCTCTGTGTCCTCCGTGTTTCAAGATTTGGGTTTAGGGCGGTACTAAGCCTTAAAAAATCACCCCTGAATGCAGGATGATATTGGCGTAAGGCGTGGCTTCGCCGGTGCGGATCACAGCTTTGGCCTTGTGGCAGAGCTGTTTGAATTCTTCATGGCTGACAAAATCAATGCTAATACCTGACGATTGCATGGCCTCTGCTTGAGCTGCAACTGTTGGATTGGTAGCAAGGCATTCTGTGGCAAATACCGCACGCTCTACCTGCATGTCGGTGAGGATTTCTTGCAGCGTGTCTACAAAGCTAGGCTGGCCAAGTTTGAGTGCCAGATCGATGCGCTCTACATGATCTGGAATTGGCAGCCCGCAATCGGCAATCACAATGCTATCGGTGTGGCCCAATTGGGCAAGAACGCGAGCGATGTCGCTATTTAATATGCCGTGCTTTTTCATTTATTGATTCTTTAAAAATTGTTCAAGTTCTGTAAGGGTCGGCATGCCGCCCTGTGCGCCGTGACGCGTCACCGACAATGCGCCTGCTGCGCTAGCCTTGCGGGTGGCTTCTGCAATGCCCTGATGCCAAAAGGTAGCGAGCGCGCCATTAAACGTGTCGCCTGCGCCAGTACTGTCCACTAATTCCACCTTAAAACCTGCTTGATGCTGCAGCTGTCCATTTTGATTAAACCAAGCGCCATCGCTGCCCTTGGTCATCACCGCCGCGTGCTGAGCCAATACTTTTTTCCAATCGCCCGCGGGTTCGCCCAGTGATTGAAGTAGCTCAAACTCATTGGGGGTGAGCAGGGTGCAAAGCGCCAGTAATTCGGCAGGCAGCACTTGTGCGGGAGCAGGGTTCAGAAAAAAGGGCTTGCCGTGCTTTTGCGCCAACTGCGCCGCAGCCATCACGCTGGCTAAGGGGATTTCTAGCTGAGCAAGAATCACATCGGCATCGATAAATGCCGCTTCGGCAGCTTGTACATCGCTTGGGCTGAGCTGATTATTCGCGCCTGGTACCACCACAATGGCGTTATCGCCTTGGCAAAGCGTAATCAGCGCCACGCCGGTAGCGGTGTCTGGGCTGGTTTTTAGCCAACGGGTATCAATCCCTTCTGCCGCCAAGCCTGCAGTGAGCATTTGGCCAAATTCATCATTTCCAACACAGCCCACCATTACAACCGATGCGCCAAGGCGCTGCGCAGCCACGGCCTGATTGGCTCCTTTGCCACCCCGATGGGTAGAAAATTGCTCGCCAAACAGCGTTTCGCCCATGCGAGGAAGCTGCTGGCTATGGACGACTAAATCCATATTCATGCTGCCAACGACGACTATTTTTGTCATGCTGCACCCTTATTTATGCTGATTGCTATGTGATTTGCGAGCAATGCTAAACCGTACGCAGCAAATAATATAGATCTAAATCAAGAAAATGTAGTGCTTTTGAATAAACTACGGGATTTTCCTGATGAGCGCTGTTTGGGGCCGTTTAGACAAGAGCAGGGGGAAACGACTTCCCGAGTATGCCTCTTGCTCATTTTTGTGCTTTACCTGAGATGCATCGACATGCAGGGAGATAAGCCTTAGGGGCGCAGCACATTGGCCTATATGCAATATATGGCTTGGTTTGAGCAAGAGACATAATCAGGAACTACTTTGAAAAGAATGAGGCGTGCACAGAGTAGGTGCAGCTGCGGCAGAGCGCGCCATTGCAGATATGATTGGAATGGAAATGGCTTGGGCTAAAGGCATCGTCGATGAAATAAATATCACAGAGCGATGCCGCAAACGGGCGATCGTTCTTATTCAGCAATTTCTACCCGATTTCGCCCAGCAGCTTTTGCACGATACAGCGCAAGATCGGCTCGATGTAGCGCCGCTTCAAAACTTTCATTTTCTAGCCGCTCTGCCACGCCAAAACTACAGCTTAGGCTGCTGCCAGTTGGCCAGCTTTGGCTAAATAGCCAGAGGCGCAGTTTTTCTGCGAGCTGCTTGGCTTGCGCCAAAGCACTGTGCTGACATATCAAGACAAACTCTTCTCCACCTAAGCGAATGAGTTGTTCGCTGGGACGAATTTGCTGTTGAATATGTTGAGTAAGCAGGCAAAGCACTTGGTCACCGATTGCATGGCCATAGTTATCATTTATTTTTTTAAAGTGGTCGATATCAATAAAAATAATGCTGCTGAGCGTATTGGGCGGCTCATTGGCAAGTATTACACTGAGCCCTTCTCGATTAAATGCCAAGGTCAGCGGATCACGCATGCTGCGTTCTGTGAGTAATTGATTTGTTTCTTTTAAATGTTCTTGTGCGTTTTTTAAGGCCTGTTGCTGCTTATTGCTATGCTGTAATGCCTGCATAGCACGGCGTAATTCAGTAATTAGCCAGCAGGCAGCACTGGCCCCCCATAATAGAAGAAGTAATAATTGCAAAGTATTATTACTAATCCATTTTCCGTGTAATTCGATATAGGCCAGATCAATTTGATGATTTATTCTTTTTGGGTAAAGGCCACTAGCAACCCGAATTTCCCGAATATTACTAAATTCATTATCGGTCCATTTTGGGGGGATTTTTTTATCAGCAATCCACCATGAGGCTACATTAAATTGATTCCATTTCAAAGTATGCGTGCTCCAGCCCAGCGCTCCAGGTAGATAAATTTCGGTAAATTTTTGGCTGCGATAGTCCTCCTCCACGCTATATTCGGCATTGAAATTAATCAATACCAAATTGATTTGCTCTCGTGGATCTTGATAGCGGTATTGAATAGTAAGATCTGCGTATTTAGAGAAATCAATTCCCTGTTTGCCATGGCTCAAGTCCAGATCAATTGAGCAGTAAGGCGAGCGATGCCCTTCTTTAAGCTGGCAGTCTAAACGCCAGTATTTGGGGTTAGTGCTGAGTGAGCCTAAGCTTTTACCACCTTCGGTATCTCTATCGTCGCTAGCACTGACTTTTTTGAAATTGCTGGGGTCAAAGCGTAAATATAAATTCATGCCGTAGTGCTGCCAGAGTAATAAAGTGGCAGTCAGCACAATTAACAGGCCAAGCACAAAATGGATGGGTTGAAGAATACGCCACTGGGTGAGGATTTTCTGTGCGGGCATGTTCAAACCTTATCATTGCATTAGTTTGTAGTATCGATTTGAAACGCACAAATGGCTAGTCACTTGTTGAAATTAGCGGAGTATGCAAAACAGCCGTTAGGATGGTTTAGTCTAATCTTGCTATTGATTATGTTGATCGATATAAAAAGTGTGTGCTGCTTATGGTTAATGTGAATCTCGAAAAATCCATCTGATCTCATAATACTGCGTTGCGTTTTAAAAAAATATCATTACATATCAAGCATATGCAGCGTTAATTTTTTTAAAACGCGCCTTGTCTTATTTAAAAATATTCGAGGCCCCCTAATTTGATTGAATGGATAAGGGGCTTTGTTTTAAGATTTAGGGAAGATGGCTTTGTACCATCTTCCCAAGCCAAAATTATTATAAATTAATTTGCCCTTTCAGCCAAAGCGTTCTGCCAGGCTCCTTAATTTTGCTCGTTTGTAACAATCCACCAACCATCGCGCCAGCACGGCTGATGTGCTCCGCATAGCTGCGATTAAATAGATTATCGACACCGAGGCTTAGCTGGCTGTTTTTGCTTGGCTTATAAGCGGCGTTGAGCGAGAAAATCGTAAAGCCTGCCGTGCTGCCAGTATCTTGCCCAACGATATTACCCTTGCCCAGATCAACTCTATTTTGGGCTGCCACCGCACGGATCAAGCCGCCAATATTCCAGTTGGCTTCGTTCCAGCTGAGATTGATGCGGCTTTCCAGTGGGGGGATTTGGGCAAGGGCGCTGTGATCGGTCTGATTATTACCACGCACATAGGAGAGCGCTAACTCGCTTTTTAGCTTGGGGCTCAGTTGATAGGCCAGCCCCATTTCACCCCCCCAAGTGCTGGCGTCTACATTGCGGCTAATGGTTTTTGTGCCCATGCGCCCATTGGGCACGCCAGATTGAATCAAAATATAGTCGTCAATTTGGTTATAAAACGTCGAAGCGCTAAGCGATAAGGGGCCGTTTTGGTGGATTGCGCCAAGATCAAGCTGGCTGGTTTTTTCGGTGGCGGTGTTAAAGGCCGAATTGCTGTCTGCGCTTTGCTTGCTAATCAGCTCCCAATAATCTGGTGCGCGCTCGCTGCGGCCTAAGCCTGCGTAGACCATCGTGTCCGCACTGATATCTTGCTCAAAGCGCACAAAGCCGCTGCCCAGCATCTCATTGCGTTCTTGCTTGGCAGTTGCGCTGCTTTGGCGTTGATCATTGCCCTGCCAGAAATCGGCACGCGCGCCGCTAATCAGCCGTGATTGCTCGTTAATAAAGTAGCTAAATTCGGCAAAGACGCCGCTATTTTTAAAGCGGGCATCGTCGATACGTGGCTTATCTTGATAATCTTTGCCGGTGCGTAAGCTATGCTCATCCTGCTGGAAATCCAAGCCAGCTTTTAACTGACTATCATCGCTGGTATTTAAGGTGGCCATGATGCGTCCGCCCCAGGTTAGGCGGTCGGGATTACTGGCCATTTCCTTACCCAGTGTATAGGGGCGCAGGCTGTAGTTATCCATTACATGATCGATATAGGCATGTGAAAGCTGTGCTTCCAGCTGCTTAAGCCACGGTGAGATATTCTTTTTGCTGAATTTAAAGCTCAGGCTATTACGTGCAAACTGGCTGCCATCCATGCCGCGATCGGCGTAAGCAGCTTCGCCATCACTTTGGGTGGCGGAGAGCTGCAGGCGGGTATCTTCATCGGGCGTCCAGCCTAGGGTAAGGTTGGCACTGTGCCTTTGGTAGTTTGAATGCACGGCGTTGCCATCGCCATCCTTGTAATCATCTTGCTGGGAGTGGGTGGCAATCACGCTGACATCGGCCTTGCCATTGCCGGTGGAAACGTCGCTCATGGCATCTAAGCGGCCAAAACTACCGATGGTGAGCGCCGCATTGGCCTTGATATCACCCTGTGAAAACGATGCCGCTTTGCGCTCAAATAGTACTGTGCCTGCAGAATTCCCCGGCCCATAGAGTACGGTCTGTGGCCCTTTGAGTAGGCTTACCTTGTCATAAGAATCAGCAAAAATATAGGCTGTGGGTGGGTCCATACGGCCACCACATCCGCCTAGAATCTGCTCGCCATCTAGCAAAATATTGAGCCTAGAGCCTGCCATACCCCTAAATACCGGATCGCCATCAATCCCGCCTTTGCGAATCACATTCATACCCGGAATCGTTTTTAAAAAACTAGCCCCATCGGTGGCGGGCAAAGGCTGCTGCGGGTTTCTAGCATCAAACTCTACTTTTAACGCTTCTTGCATGGCAGGCGCAGTGACAATAACGGGGGAGAGTTGAATGGTTTCTGCATTGGCAAAGTGCGTTGAAAATGCGGAGCTTAATGCGAGGGCAATTATTTTTTTCATTGGTGAGCTTCAATCATTAAATTAATGTGTTGTTTGGAAATGAATCTATTTCTTAATAAAATAATACGTATGTATGCAAATGGGATGTTGAGCTAAATCAGCAGGAGATTAATTGAATCAAGTCTATTTTGTGCGAGCTGTGTGGGGTGGGTAAAGCCAATCTCATCCACTATAAGTGTTGAATTATCGTATGGCGGGTGCGACCCCATATGCGCTAACTCAAGTTACATAGAGCCTGAACTGTGCATGAAATGGCGCTAAACCTTGAACCACAGAGGAAAAGGAGAGCACAGAGGACACAGAGAAAAGCACAAAACAGGGCTTTATTTTCTCTGTGAAACTCTGTGGGTCTCTGTGTTCTCTGTGGTTTAAGATTTAACTGGCTGATTAATATCATTATTTTTTTGGTTAGCGCCTATGCGGCTGCACCCACCATAGGAATTATTTTATTTATTTGTCATTTATTATTGAGGGGCTTTTTCTAAAGGTGCATAAAGGTGGGCGGCTTATAGATTGGCTTGAATCGCTGCCAGTATCTCTGGATCAGGCGTAATGCTGAGCGTATCGCTTGTTTTAATAATGACCCCCTGCTGGTTCAGCAATACAAATCGGGTATTGTGATTAATTTCGCCATTGGCCGCACGGCGGTATTTAATGCCTAAGGATGCGGCAATTTGCCGAGTATGGCTATCGTTATCACTAATGGCTAGTCGATAGATTGCTGGATCAAATTGGTGGACTTTCGCTAATCCAGCTAAAGATTTAGGCGTATCCACTCCAGGGTTCAGGCTAATTAATAGCGCCCTGATATTTTTACGCTGGGCTGCAGGCACGGTTTCAATGGTGCGTTTTACGTTTTCCATCACAATGGGGCAGGATAAATTGCAATCACCATAAAACATGGTGATGATTGTTATTTTAGCCTGCTCATTGGCCAGCTTAAATGGATTGCCTGCCTGATCCATTAAGGGGGCATCAATTTGATAAAGTGAATTTCCACTGGGAATTGCTGCACTGGCCGCCTTATGTGCTGCATGGTCATCGCAGGCCATTGCAATATTGCTGATTGCAAATAAGGTACTGATAATAAATAATTTGATTAGCATGATCTTTCCTCATTAATAGATTTAAACTTCCTTATATCCATCAGATTATTGCATTGGCTTGGCACAACGAAAGCCAAGGGTATTCACCGTATCTGTGCCATTTAATGCCGCCAATAAGGCAATGCGCATTAAAATGGCGTAATTCTCTTTATCTCCCAGCGATAAGCTGGCCGCGCCACAGGTTTCTAATAAGGTTTGATCGCCTTGGCTACGGCTATCGGTAGTTACAAATAGGCCATTAAAATCTTCTACCCATTCCCAAATCGATTGGTGCAAATCGTAAACACCATAGATATTGGCGACTTGCTGTCCTGATTGGGTTAATGGGAAAGCGGCAGGTTCAGCATACCAAGATAATATCTTGGCTCGCCAAAGTGGATCATTTCTGGCGTCTTTTCGCAGGGCATCGGCAGCTGCTGCAAACTCCCATTGCGACCATGTTGGTAATTGCGCCTTTTCGCTGGCGCAATAGGCATTGGCGGCAAACCAACTAATTTGTGTCACTGGAGCGTGATCATAATTAGGCGAGTAATCCGTGGGTGATTGCCAATTGGCCAAATAGCCAGCTCCCGCAAAGAGAGAGGCAATCGTTCCACGTTGCCACTGTGAATTATTTTTTAAAAAATTTAAATAATCCTGATTACTTACCGGCTTAGACCTTAAGCGATAAGCCGCCACTTGCACCGTTTCGCCATCGGTTGGCAAAGCGGTGCGTAAAGTGCCACCCGCTATTGGCATATAATCAGCAGCAAATACGCTGCTGATTAGGCTGAATGCCAATAGAGCTAGGATTTTCATTTTGGAACCCGTAGTTTTTTAACTTGATCCACTTTAAAGATAGGCTTGCCGCTATTCATGGTTACGCTCACATAATTTAATACGTCTGTGATTTCTTGGTCGCTTAGATTTTGTGCTGGCATGGCGGATGCAAACTTCTGGCCATTAACCGTGACTTCGCCATTTAAGCCTTGGTCTAATATTTTAATAATCTGCGCTGGATTAGATTTTTTAAAATAATCAGATTTATTTAAAGGAGGAAATGCACCGGGTAAACCATCGCCATTGGCCATATGGCAGCTGGTACAGGTTTTATCATAAACGGCTTTGCCTGCACTCACATCGATGGCTAATACTTGAAAAGATGCAAAGGCTGTTAAGAGTAATAATAGCGATTTCATAATCTTCACCTTCATCATTGCGCTTGGTGGTAGAGCCACCAAGCTGCAGGTTTATTCAGCGCCTAATTTACTTTGTATTCCCTTGCTATAAATCTCAGGATGCTCGTCTCCCGTCACTGACATAATGCCAATTGCTCCTTTATGAAAAGCACGGCTTAGGGCATGGTCAACCAAGGTTAAATTGCCGGGTACTTTGGGGGTGAATTCGACGATAGCTGCACCACCGGGGGGAACTGCGGTTGTTTGTACCTGCTCTTGGAATTTTAAGCCGGCCTCGGTGTAAACCTTGTCAAACACTGCGCCAATAATATGAAAGCTGGATAATAAATTAGGCCCGCCATCACCAAAGAAAATACGTACTTTGTCATTTACTTTAGCGGTGAGTGCATTTTTGCCGGTGAGTGAATTAGAAGCACCATTAAATAAAACATAGCTGGCTTTTTCATCAATTGATTTTTGCATATCAAAGGGCTGCATTCCGCCAGCGCCAAATGCACCCGGGGTATAAAAATCGCCCTGCATAACGTAATACTCTTTATCTACCGGTGCTAATCCTTCTTTAGGCTCAACTAAAATCATGCCGTACATGCCATTGGCAATATGCATGGCCACGGGGGCTGTGGCGCAGTGATAAACATAGAGGCCGGGATTTAATGCTTTAAAAGTAAATTTGGCTTGATTGCCCGGCGCAATGAGGGTTTGTGATGCACCACCACCGGGGCCGGATACGGCATGCAAATCAATATTGTGTGGCAATTTGCTGCTGGCTAAATTCTTTAAATTAAGCTCTACGGTATCTCCCTCCCTCACCCTAATCATTTTGCCCGGCACTGTGCCGCCAAAAGTCCAAAACATATATTTTGTGCCAGGGGTAATTTCGCGCACCATTTCTTCTACGGTGAGATTAACAATGACTTTGGCAGGGGTTTTACGCGTAATCGCAGGCGGTACATTGGGCGGAGCTAAAAGAACGGCTGTTTCGCTTGGTAAATCCGCTTCTGCCCATGCCAATGGTGCTGTTAAAGCGCTGAAAATAAGCAAAGATTTCAATGCCCATTTGGTATTTAAATAACAGGATTTTAATTCCATGATGAAGCTCCATTTACCATGCTGTGTGTGTATGTTTTATCTTTTTCTATACATATATTGTATTTAATATGCATATTTAACATTGATAAAAATCAATAAGCGGCGTGATCTTTTTATACTTCTTACAGGCAAAAAAAACGGTGCATCTTAGGCACCGTTTTTTAGGGTAAATCATTGTTTTTTTTAAATATATACTTTGCCATATAGACATTTAGCCTTTCAATATCGTCCACCCCCCGATTATTTTTGTCGGGGGCAGCAGTACTGCTGGATTTCCGATAAAACCACTCGGAAATGACGCTGATAAGTGACTATAAAATTCTTAGTCTGTTATATGGCAATGTATTTTAAGCCCGTATATTGCGTATATCTGGCCTAGCTTTATTCCCCGCTACACGCACATCCACCGCTACCACAGCCTTCACTCGCTGCGGCTGGCTTAGGTTGAATTGAAAAATCAATCACAATTGCCTCATGATCGCGTTGAATATAGTTGGCTTTAACTTGGCCTTGATAACGTTGCTCAATTTGCGCAAGTAAAGGCAGCGGATCGTGATCATTAATAAAGCGCATGGTCTCGCCTTCATTCAGGGATTCGATCGCCCCAAAGATGGCGGCATGACGAAAGCGCTTGGCGACTCCACGCGCATCAAAGCCATATACACCGTCTAATTGAGTGGGGAGGCTACAGTCATGCATGGTGATTCCTTTTAACTAAAAATATGGCGTAGGTTGGGTTAGCGGCTTTGTTCGCCTATTTGAGGCGGACAAAGCTGCGTAACCCAACATTTAGGTGCATTGGCTTATGCGATAAGGCTGGCTAATCCAAGCTACAAGTTTATTCAAAAAAACGCTTTTCAAGCATCAACCAACTTACCCGCTGGCAAAGGCAGGCTACGATCTCTGCCTAATAGTTTCAGGGCAAATACCGCTAGATACACTACACCTACCGAGAACACGATATCGCCAGGCACGCGTAGCCAGACTAGGGCTTCCATCACAGGGGAATGGATAATTTCGGCAGAGCGGGCATACCACAGGCCGTGTTCTACGCTGGCAATAGCTTGGTAAATACCGGATGGCAAGAGCGACATAAACACCATCATAAATAGGCCAATATTCAGCGACCAAAAAGCCGGTTTCAGCAGTTTGTCATTCCAATTAGCCGCAGGCGCAAGGCCGCGTAAGCAGAACAACATCAGGCCAATCCCCAGCATGCCGTACACCCCAAATAAGGCGGCGTGAGCATGGGCGGCGGTCATGTTTAAACCTTGCACATAGTAGAGCGAGATGGGAGGGTTAATGGCAAAGCCAAGCAGCCCGGCACCCACGGTGTTCCAGAAGCCCACGGCCACAAAACACATAATCGCCCAACGATATTTAGCCACCCACGGTGCCGCTTGGTTGTGACGATAGGTTTGATAGGCTTCAGAGCCAATCAGCGCTAATGGCACTACTTCTAAGGCAGAGAACATGGCACCGACCGCAATCACACTGGTGGGTGAGCCGGTAAAGTACAGGTGGTGCAACGTGCCTAAAATACCGCCAAATAAGAACACAATGGTTTCCAGCACAATGGCGCGGTTAGCCGATGCGGCACGGATTAAACCTAAGCGGCTGAGCAACAGGGCGATCACGGCGGTGGCAAATACTTCAAAGAAACCTTCTACCCACAGATGCACCAGCCACCAGCGCCAGTATTCAATCAGCGCGTAATGGGTTTTTTGCCCCCACACCAAGGATGATGCGTAAAACAGGCCGATACATACCGCAGAGATAAACACCATGGCGATCAGGCCTTGGCTTTCTGATGGTTTACGCAGCGCAGGCCATAAGCCACGGCCCAGTAAACCCACCCAAATCAGCAGGCCAATAAACAGCAGTACTTGCCAGACGCGGCCCATGCTGGTGTATTCTAAACCTTGATTACCTAACCAAAAGCTATAGCTGGTGCCAAGGCGTTGCAATGTGCCAACCCAGCCACAGGCAATCGATCCAACCACAATCAATAGCAGAGCGTAGAACAAGATATCCACGCCGAGCTTTTGAAACTTAGGCTCTTTACCCCCTAAAACAGGGGCAAGAAACAGGCCCGTCGCCAGCCATGCGGTAGCAATCCACAGCACGCCCAGCTGGGTATGGATAGTGCGGCTAATGGTAAAGGGCAGTACTTCGGCCAGCGGAATCCCAAAGAAGCTACCGCCTTCAACTTGGTAATGCGCTGAAACAATCCCCATCCCAACTTGTACTAGTAGTAAGCCAATCACCACATAGAAATACTTCATGGTGGCTTTCATCGATGGTGTCAGCTTTAAGGTGACCAGCGGATCATTTTCTGGGCAAATCACCGGCTCTTCATCGCGGTGCATTTGATGGAATAAGACCATCCCTGCAATACCGGCGATCAGCAGGATAATGCTGGCAATCGACCAAACACTGGTGCCGGTGGTAGGGGTATTGGCCACTAGCGGCTCGTGCGGCCAGTTGCTGGTGTAGGAAATATGATCAAGGCCTGGGCGATTAGTCGTGGCCGACCATGCCGACCAAAAGAAGAAAGCGGGCAGGGCTTTCAAATCGTCAGCGTTTTTAATCGAGCCAGCAATCATCGCGTATTGCTCGCGCAGCTTATCTTGCGAAGCATCGGTGCCAAACAGGCCCATATAGTGCTGGGCAACCTGCTCGATAGCGACGGCTCTATCGGCTTGAATAGTGAGCGTATCGCTGGCTTTATCGTAAGTATTGCTACGCATCACCGAGATTAAGCGTGCATCCAGCGGTACTTGTTCTTCGCGGCTCAGTGCGGAGTAGTCTTTTTTAAACTGCTGCTTAGCCCAGATATCACGTAGGGTAATTGCCTCGCGGTGCAGCCAGTCTGCCGACCAATCAGGCGCCACATAACTGCCATGGCCCCATACCGAGCCCATTTGCTGCCCACCAGCAGAAAGCCAAGCTTCCTGCCCACGTTGAATTTGCTCGCCGGTATACAGCAGCTTGCCGCTACTGCTGAGTACTTGCTGAGGGATAGGTGGCTTTTCGAGGTAAATTTCTCTGCCTATCCAGCCAAGCACGGCAAAAGACAGGAAGAAAATAACTGCAAGCCAGCGCCATAAATTGCGCGTTTTATGCATGATGTGCTCCGAATGGACGAAAGGTTGCTGAGGTTTATATATGCATAATATATACCTATTTTAAAAAGATGCAAATAATATGCATATTTAAGATGAAGCGTAGTTCTAGAGCAGAAGGGCTTGGGGTTTGATGTCGAGCACTTATTTTATGCTGGGTGTTTAGGGAAATTCTGATTTATTCAGTTTCGTCATTCCCGCGTAGGCCAAAAGTATCTACACAAGTTGAAATGCACAAGGAATGTATCCGTAGGATGGGTTAGGCCAGAAAATGTATTCATAATATGGGCGCTGCCCTATCTTAGCCGTAACCCACCACAGTGCAGTGTCATGGCAATCCTATCAGCTTAAGCAATCTGCCATTCGTAGGGCGGGTGCAACCCGCGTTTTTCAGTATGACTCGCGGGTTGCACCCGCCCTACGATGACCTCTTTCTTCTATAGAAATTGTGTAGATACTTATGCGCGTAGGCGGGAATCCAGTATTTACACTGGATTGCCGATAAAAATACTTGGGGATGACGATTTGATCGGCGTTTCCTTCGTGTTTAAACTGCGGTGATCAGCCCTTGCTCAATCCAAACGCGTAAGAAACCGGCCGCGGTTAAAGGCACATCGCTGATATCGTCGTTTAATAACGCTTCGCAGATGGATGAAAAATTTGCGCCGCTTGCCAGTAGGTTTAATGCATGGATTTCGGCTGGATTAGCGCTGCGCCAATTGATGGTTAAATCAGGCTTGCGCCAGACTAAATAGGGCTGAGGAAAGCTCTGTGGCTCTGGCGGCGCTTCCTCAGCCATCAGCGCTTGCCACACCTTAGGCGCATTCCATTGCAGCGATAAAATACTTAAGGAAGGATGCAGCTTAAAGCTCAGTTGGCCCCAATCCCCAGCGGGAATCACCTGCAAATTTTCTAACGTCATCAAGGGTGCATCGGCGGCATCCACGGTGTGGCGCAAAGCCCATTCAAAAGCAGCAAGCTCAGCAAAAATGGCAACGCTGGCGTAGGGCTCTGCTTGCAGAAGGAAGGTGGCCAGTTGCTCGCCAAACCAGCGAATCGATGGATGCGATGAAGGATAGGCGGCGATATAGTCACGGGCCAAGTTGTAAAAATCATCATCGCCCAAGATTTGAAATAAGGCGGGATAGTTAGTCTGCAATGCTTCTGCTAAGCGTAAAAAATAGGCATCGCTATAGACGGCAATTTTCCGCTCGCGGCTGATACTTCCCTGAATAAGCGGCTGCTGTATTTGATCACTGGCCGTTAAAATACTGGCCTGCAAATCACGCTGCCATGCGTGCAGACTCATGGGCGGCTCCTATCTGACGGGCGTGATTTAGCTCGGCAAGTCGCACAGGCAGAGCTCGAATACTTGCATCATGCTTGGAATCCCTTGGGTAATCACGCTGCCATATGTGCAGATTCATGGGGGGCGGCTCCTATCTCACGGGCGTGATTTAGCTCGGCTAATAATTCAGGCAGAACTGGGATATTGGCATCGCGTTCAATCATGGTGGGAATCGCTCCCCATTGCCTTAGGGCTTCAGTATATAAAGACCATACTTCGGCACAGATCGGCTGATCGTGGGTATCAATGCAATGATCGCCATGATCGGTGTGGCCCGCCAAATGGATATAGGCAATACGCTGGCGAGGAATACCTTGTAAATAGCGCAGCGGATCAAAACCATGATTGCGGCTAGAAACATAGATATTATTGATATCAAGCAGGATGTGGCAGTCAGCTTCTTGCAGGATGGCGCTGATAAATTCCCACTCGTGTAGATCCGCTTTTGCTTCAAGATAGGTCGATGCGTTTTCTATCACTAAGCGTCGGCCTAAAAAATCCTGCACCTGCAAAATTCGCCTAGCAACATGTTTGACGGCCTCATCGGTATAGGGAATTGGTAGCAAATCATGCAGGTATTTGCCGTCTACGCCTGTCCAGCAAAGATGGTCAGAAATCGCCAATGGCTCGATACGTTCGGCCAGCGCTTTAATCTCTGCAAGATAATTTAAATCGATAGGGTCAACCGAGCCTAAATTCATTGCCACGCCATGCATTACCATTGGGTAATCACGGCGAATTTTATCGAGGTAATACAGTGGTTTTCCGCCAGGGACAAGGTAATTATCTGAAATAACCTCTAGCCAATCTACAGGCTGCGCTTGGGCTAAAAAATCTGCATAGTGCTCTGGCCGAAGGCCGAGGCCAAAGCCTGTGAGTAGTGGATGCATTGCGGCTCAAATAAAATAAAGGGGGCAGAGAAGGCCCCCTTTGTAAATAAATAGCGGCTTTAAAGAACTTTTCCACCATGTTCGCTGCATGCTTTGGCACTGGCAGCTGGCAACCAACCATGACCTTTGCAAACGTTTTGGCCTTTGCAGGCGTTATCTGCTGTTTTGCACATTGATGTGCCTTTGCAGCTATTAATCCCAGCGCACTTTACTTCTGTGCTTGCATCGTGTGAAGCAGGCTTTTCCTCGGCATAAGCCGCAAGAGAGAAGAGGGTTGCAGCTGCAGCAGCTAAGGTTGCTCCGGTTATACGATTCATGGTCATTCTCCAAATTTTGCTGGATAGGCAACAAGCACGATTGCTTGCTGACTCTTAGTCGTAGCAGATCAGCAAAATATGACGAAGATTTTTTTTATTTTTTTTGGGATGATGGTGTCAGTATTTGTTTGGCTAATTGTAAGTATTATCTATTCTAGTAGACATCACTTTGCTTGCCACTAGCAAGCTTCTGGCTAGCCAGCACTAGCCAGTCAAACTGATCGACTAAATCTTAAGCGCCACAAGCTTGGGGAAAATAAGCGACCAGCCTATGCAAGTGATCTGCGTGTGTTGTTGAAGATATTTACCGCAGAATTGGCAAGGTGAGCATGGCATTTACTCCGCCATGTTCATGCTGGCTTAATTCGAGCTTGCCATTAAAACGCTTGGCGATGGCGGCCACGATAGATAGGCCAAGCCCGCTGCCTTTTATGCTACTACGCCGCCAGAAACGCTGGGTCACTAAGGCGAGCTCAGCGGGCAAAAGCCCCGGCCCTTGATCAATAATGCAAAAACAAATGGCATCTTCCAAGTAGTGTATTTCCACTCGCACCACGCTATTGGCTGGGGAGTAATTGAGTGCGTTATCCAGCAGATTACGCAGCGCCGTTACGGCCAGCGCTTGAGGTAGGGCAAGCTGATGAGCTGTGATTATTTCGCCTGCATCTATTCGTTCTGGCCGCTGGGGGGCGGCGTCTCTGATGGCAAGTTTTAAGATCTCGTTGCTAGAGGTGCTTTGCCCGTCATCCCAGCAAAAATCGCCTTCAATTTGGGCGAGGGTCAGTAGTTGCGTCAGCGTATGTTGTAGCCTTGCTACGCTTTCTTCGGCGTAATCTAAAGCGGTTTTTGCTTCTTCGCCTTCGGTAATGCGGGCGACTTGTAAATGGATTTTGATGGCGGTAAGCGGGGTGCGTAATTCATGCGCGGCATCGCTGGTGAGCTGGCGTTCTCGCTCCAGCGTTTGCTCTATTCGGCTGAGTAATTGATTTAAGGTTGTTACTAAAGGCTGCAAATCTTTGGGAATCCGCTGGGTAGAGAGTGGGCTTAAGGTTTGCGGCGTTTGGCCTGCAAGGGCTTGGCGAATTTTCTCTAGCGGTCGCAGCCCTTGTTTTACGCCAAACCAAAGCAAAAGCAGGCTGCCGATCAGCGCAACTATAAAGGGTAGCGTGGTGGCGAGTAGCACATCCTGCAGCATTTGGTTTCTTTCGCTTAGCCGGTCGGCGGTGGTGACGCGCAGGCCGAAGGCTTCGATGGTGTAGCTGCGCCATTGTTCTTTATTAATGGTTAAATCAGTAAAGCCCAGCGTTTTAGAGCGAGTGGCATCCGGATGAGTATGATCGGTGCGCGCCAGCACTTCGCCGCGTAAAGAGCTGATCTGGCAGGCTAAGCCCTTGCCAGCAGGTAGCAGCAGGGTATCGCGTTTTTTGCCTTTGGCCGCCGCATCCCAGGCGGCGACGTTTTGCGAGATTAGCCCCGCTACCATTTGCGCCGACATGCTAAGGCGCTGATCCAAAGTGTGGCGAATTTGCCGGTCTAGATTATATAAAGTCCAAGCCGTTACACCGCCCCATAATAGGCTCAAAGAAATACCAATCAGTAGTAATAAACGCAGACGTAAGCTCATTGTTTGATTCCACCGTAGCGATAACCCATGCCGCGAATCGTCTCGATAATCTCGCCGCCTAATTTGCGGCGTAGATGATAGATATGCACATTGAGGGCATTGCTTTCGATTTCTTCGCTGAAGTCGTAAAGCCGGTCTTTAAGCTGCTCGGCACTGAGTATTCGATCTTTGGCTTGCATCAGTGCGGCCAGCAGCGCCATTTCCCGTCGGGATAAGGCGATGGGCTGCTCATTAAGGCTGACATGGCCGGTAGCAGGGTTGAGTTTTAATGGCCCGTCTTCAATCAGATCAACACAACGCCCAGCCACGCGGCGCTGTAAGGCATGTAAGCGGGCGACTAATTCATCTAAATCAAAAGGCTTTAGCAGGTAATCATCGGCCCCTAGTTGCAATGCCATGACTTTGTCTTTAATTGAATCACGCGCGGTGAGCACCAAGATGGGTAAAACAATGCCTGTTGCTCTTAAGCGTGGCAGAAGCTTCATACCATCTTCGTCAGGTAAGCCAAGATCTAGAATCAGCACATCGCAATTTAAAGTGGCGAGTGCAGCCTCTGCCATTGCAGCACTGGCCACGCTATCTACCGTGAATTGATGGGCCCGCAAGCCTGCTTTAATGCCATGGGCAATTAAATCGTTGTCTTCTACCAGCAGCACGCGCATGGGTGATTTTTCTTTGCTCTGAATTCAGGCCGCAGATTATTGCACAGTTAATGTTGCCTTAATCCAAAGGCGACATTCTTACATTTCCGGTTTTGATTTTGGAGAGATTGATGTTGCGTTCATTATGGATAGGCCTGCTACTGGCCCTGCTATGGCTGCCTTTTGCTCAGGCTGAGGATAATTTTTTGCCACCAGAGCAAGCTTTTAAACTGGTGGTGAGCAAGGAGCAATCCGGCCAAATTAAGCTGCACTGGGATATTGCCCAAGGCTATTACCTTTACCGTAAAAATATAAAAGTAGAGAGCCTGCCTGCTGGGCTGATCGAAAAAACAGAGCTACCCGCTGGTATAGCTAAAACGGATGAATTCTTTGGCGAAACCGAGGTTTATTTTAATCAGGTGGATGTGCTGCTGAAGGCCCCGCATGCCAATGTGCTGGCCATCAGCTGGCAGGGCTGCGCTGAAGCGGGGCTGTGCTATCAGCCGCAAACACGGCAAATTAAATTGGATCAGCTGGATGCCTTAGATAGACCCGCCAGCCCGCTTAATCATAGCGATAGCCAGCAGCCGGTGCTTAAAGCTGTGCCAGTAGCCGAGCTGGGTGAAGATCAGCAAATTGCACAGCGATTAAGCCAAGCGCATTTGGGGTGGATGTTGCTGATGTTTTTAGGCCTAGGTTTGCTGATGACGTTTACTCCCTGCGTGTTACCGATGGTGCCTATTCTCTCTAGCTTGATTGCGGGCAGTGGGGCCACGCCTCGGCGCGGTTTTATTCTGTCATTGGCTTTTGTTTTACCTATGGCGTTGACTTATGCGGCATTGGGGGCCGCTGCGGCGATGGCAGGGGCTAATCTGCAGGCCTTTTTGCAAAATCCTTGGGCGCTGGGTGTATTTGGCATGATTTTTGTGCTGTTGGCGCTGGCGATGTTTGGGGCGTACGAGTTGCAGCTGCCCGCCGTAGTACGTGATCGGCTATCGCTTGCCAATCAAAAATCACAAGGCGGAACAATTGCGGGTGCGGCCACGATGGGGTTTTTATCGGCCTTACTGGTGGGGCCGTGCATGACTGCGCCATTGGCAGGTGCTTTGCTTTATATCAGCAATACCGGCGACGTATTGAAGGGAAGTTTGGCCTTGCTCTCTATGGGGCTGGGAATGGGATTGCCGCTGCTACTGGTGGGCACACTAGGCGCACGTTTTCTGCCACGGCCTGGGCTATGGATGAATCGCGTCAAAATGGTGTTTGGCTTTGTGCTGCTAGGCATGGCGATTTTGTTTTTGGCACGCATCATGCCGCCCGCGCTGGCTTTGGCGCTATGGGGCGCTTTATTGCTGGCGATGGCTTTTTGCTTATGGCTGCTGCCAAGCCAAGCGTGGGCAATCCGTAGCCTTGCCGCCGTGATGGGGCTTTGGGGCGCGGCAATGGTGCTGGGCGCTGCCGCTGGTAATCATAATCCGTATCAGCCCTTGGTTTTTATGCAGGCAACAGCGGCTCATCCCCAAGAGAGCCCTTTTTTGGAGCGTTTTATCACGGTGAACAGCGCTGGCGAATTGGCTGCACAAATACAATCGGCCAGCGAAAAAGGGCAGTGGGCCTTGGTGGATTACTACGCGGATTGGTGCGTGGCTTGCAAAGAAATCGAGCGTGATGTGCTGGGGGACGCCCGCGTGCAGCAAGCCTTGGCGGGGATGAAATTAATCCGCCCTGATGTGACGGCTTCGGGAGAGCAAAGCCAAGCGCTGCTCTCTGCTTACCAAGTGCTTGGCCCGCCCACGCTATTATTGATCGGCCCCGATGGTAAAGAGCGGCGAGCACAGCGGATTGTAGGCAAGCTGAGTGCCGATGCTTTTCTTGCTCGTTTAGCACAAGCCAAGTTATGAGTAGCATGATGAGTATCGGCCCTTTTCCTCTGGCCTATGCAGTGTTGGGTCTATCGCTCTTGATCGGTGCAGGCGTGGGTCGCTATTTGGCGAAAGGGCTCGGCATCGGCTCCTTGCTGCTTGATCTTTTATGGGTGGGGGTGCTGGGCGCGCGCTTGGTGTTTATTGCCTTGTGGTTTGATCTTTACCCCTCACTTTGGGCCATGATTGATATACGCGATGGCGGCTACAACGTATGGGGCGGCTTGGTGGCGGCCTTGCTGTATGCAGCGTGGCGAGTGAGATTAAACATCCCTTTGCGCCAACCCCTTGCCTGGAGCTTGCTGGCTGGCGCATTGGCTTGGGGAGCGATGACAGCCATCGTGAGCATGCAAAAGCCCGCACAACTTTCCGCCTTGCCCTTGCAGCCTTTAGCGGGCACAAATACCACGCTGGCAAAATTAGCGGATGGTAAGCCGCTGGTGCTTAATTTATGGGCCAGCTGGTGCCCGCCTTGCCTGCGTGAAATGCCGGTGCTGCAAGCCGCTCAGGTGGCAGAGCCCCATATCCGCTTTGTGTTTGCAAATCAGGGTGAAGCAAATGCCGTTGTTGAGCAGTATTTGCACAAAAATAAGCTGAACTTAAGCCATGTACTGGTCGATCCTTTTAGCTTGCTAGCTAAGGAATACGGCGCGGTGGCGTTTCCAAGTACTTTGTTTTTTAGTGCAGATGGCCAATTACTCGACACACATCGTGGTGAGCTGTCTGCAGCTTCTTTAGCCAGTAAGCTTAAATTGCTGCGCTCTGCCCAATAGGAATAATCCAATGAAAGTAATGATCGCTACATTAGTCAGTAGCTGCTTGATCATGAGCCACGCTCAGGCCGCAGCCGATTGGCCTGCGCCGATTAAAGCGCTAGAAAGAAAAGGCATGGAAGTGCTGGATAGCTTTAAAGCCCCTGGCGGCGTAACAGGCTACGCTGCTTTGTATCAGCAGCAGCCGGTTACGGTGTATTTAACTGCCGATGGTAAGCAAGCAATTATTGGCTCGATGGTCGATAGCAAAGGCGAGGCGCTTAAGCAAGCGCCGGTTGATCAGCTATTTAGCAATAAGCTTTGGAAGCAGTTAGAAGATAGCCATTGGATTAGCGACGGCAATAAAAATGCGCCAAGGATTGTATATATGTTTACCGATCCTAATTGCCCTTATTGCAATAAATTGTGGAACGATGCTCGGCCTTGGGTGAGCGCAGGCAAGGTGCAGATCCGGCATATTATGGTGGGCATTATTAAAAGCGATAGCATGGGCAAAGCCGCCGCGCTGATGACTGCCAAAGCGCCAGAGGCGGCGCTTTATCAGCATGAAATACAGCATGCCAGCGGTGGGGTAAAGCCTTTGGCGCAGATCCCTAAAGACGTGCGTAGCAAGCTAGATGCCAATTATCAATTGATGCAGCGATTTGATCTTTTTGCTACACCCGTCACGTTTTACAAAGACAGCGAGGGCAAAATGCAAAAAGCACAGGGCGCACCACCAGCCGAAATGCTGCCCAAAATATTTGGCCCGCGCTGATTCAGGATCTTGCAGGCATAAAAAGGAGGGCTAAAAAATAGAGCCACTTAGGATTAAGTGGCTTGAATGAGAAGATTGAATGCGCCGCAGGCTTAGCGGCGCATTCTTGCATCCAGCTCTTCTACTTTGCTGCGCGCCCAAGGTGTGCGGCGCAGGAATTTTAGGCTGGATTTAATCGAGGGCTCTTTTTCAAAACACTGAATCGGGATGCGGCGGGCCAGCTCTGGCCAGCCAAAGTGTTCAACTAAATCGCTCAGCATTTTTTCTAAGGTAATACCATGCTGCGGGTTATTGGTCTGGGTCATTCAGTGAGTTTCTGTTGTGATGATTAATTTGTGGGGGAGCTATATAGTGTGGCGGCGCGTACTGGCTAGTGCAGCGGCATATCAAATATCACTAGTGTTTTTTTTGCACCAGTGGAATGCTGAAGATGGCATTGAGCTCGACCGGATTATTAATTAAATCTTGCAGGGTATAGCGATCTAGTACGCTGTAAAACGCTTGCATGGCTTCATTGAGCACGCCTTTTAAACGGCATGCCGCGCTGATACTGCAGGTGGAGTGTTCGCGGTCGAAGCATTCCACCATGGGACTATCTGCCTCGCTTAAGCGCACTAGGGCACCAATGCTCATTTCATGAGCAGGGCGGGATAAACGCATGCCACCGCCTTTGCCACGGGTCGTGTCTAAAAAGCCATTACGGGCTAGAAAGCTCATGACTTTCATCAGATGATTGTCAGAAATAGCATAGGCAGTAGCAATCTCGCCCCGGGTGACAATGCCATCATTCTGTACACCAACGTAAATTAAAGTGCGCAAACAGTAATCGGTAAAAACATTCAGGCGCATTGCTGTTGTCCGGACTTTAAAATAAGCATTTATAATACATCTTCATTCGTAATAAGAATATGTCGTTTAATGCCAGTGTGCTGCACTTCCTAGAAATCAGCTGCGCTGATGCAGGCTAGCCGGTACCCATATCGAATCCACAGCCTTGCCCTGCATCAGTTTCAATACGCGGGATAAGCTTTCGCTGGCGAGCAGCTGGCTGTCTTGCACCACGGATTGAATGCCCCAAGGTAAGCAGTTCAGCAGGTTATGATCGTCAAAGGTCATTAAATGCTTAGGCATGCCATTTTGTTTTTCGTTGATATAGGCCAGTGCGCCTTCTAGCAAGGTGAGCGAGCCGGTAAACAGGCTGTCTGGATAATGCCCTAGTTTTTCATAGCACTCGGCCATCATGCTGTAGCCCGATGGGCGCAGGTAATCTCGCTGCCAAACCCAGTGTTCCTGTTCTGCTACGCCGCTGAGCTCTAGACCTTTTCGATAGCCTGCAAGGCGGTCTTGGCTGGGGGATAAATCGGCTTGGCCGCCAAAATACACCACCTCTTGGCTGCCATTGGCGATGGTGTGCACCACTAAGGAGGTGACCGCATCAATGGCGTCGGTCACCACAAAGGGAATGGGGCAGTCTTTAATATGGCGGTCTACAAACACCAGTGGTAGGCGCAAAGACCATTTTAAATACTGCGTGGCATCGCTGCTGCAGGGCACCACAATCAGCCCGTCTACTTGGCGGGTGAGCAGATGCTCGATGCCTGCAGTTTCCATGCTGGCTTGCTCATTACTACTCATTACCAGTAATTGATAGCCTGCCTCACGGCAAAGCGGCTCTAAAGCTTGCGCAAGGCTGGCGTGGGCAAAGTTGCTTAGCTCCGGCACCAGTAAACCTAAGGTGCCACTTTTGCGTGAGCGCAGTGTTTTGGCCGATTGGGATGGTTGAAAATGATGCTCGCGCGCGATGGCAAGCACGCGCTCTTTAGTAGATTCGGCGATGCGATATTCGGCAGAGCGGCCGTTTAGCACTAGGCTAGCCGTGGTTTTGGATACATTGGCCAGACGGGCAATGTCATCCATAGTTAGGCGAATAAATTGACTCACGATGACTCAGTTCTTCATACACATTCAAGCGGCAAGGTTACCACGACCGTTTGAATTGTATATTTGTGATTTAAGGGAAAATTAAGCAATCGTTGCCCGCTTGCCAAGCAGGAAATTTTTGCATGCAGTGCGAAAATTCGGTACTGCTACAGAAAAAATCTAGCCACTGCTTTAACTTAGGATAAGGGGCCGAGTCAAACCATTTTGGATCAACGCTAGAAAATTGGCGCACAAATGGAAAAATCGCCAGATCTGCTAAGCAGATTTGATTGAGTCGCAAAAATGTAGTTTGTTCCAAGCATTGCTCTAAATGCTGCAAAAAGAGCTCGCCTTGGGTGCGATAATATTCTTGGCTGTGATCTAGATAGCGATCAGCGTATTTATATTGATCTAAATGCAATTTAAAAACGTGATCATTGTGAGTAATGAGTTCGCGGATAGATATTTGTAGCGCTGGGGTTTTTAGACAAAGGTAATCGAGCGGATCGTGTTGATTTAATGCCCAAAGCATAATCTCAAGGCTTTGTTCAATAATTTGCTGATTGCCTAGCACTAAAACAGGCACCGTGCCTTTGGGGGAAGCGAGCAGCATTTCAGCGGGTTTATTTCGCAGCACAATTTCGCGCAATTCAACGGCGATGCCGCTGTATTGAATCGCCATTCTGGCCCGCATGGCATAAGGGCAGCGGCGGAAGGAGTAAAGGATGGGGAGCATGATCAATAAAGTAAATGGCTTAAGCGAATGATACGCCTTATTGATTGCTCCACGAGTGCGACTGGCTAGACGAGTCTTGCTCTTGCTTTATCTAGTAGAGTAGATCGGTTCAAACTGAGTAAGCTATGATTTTTGATAGGGTGAAGCCCGATCGTATCGGCTTTCACCCAAACCCTTAGGCTTTCTTTAAGAAGCACGCTTTTAGCATAAAGTTGCCTGCATCCATCCGGCAATCTACTTCATGATCGCCACCAGAAACCAAGCGAATACTCTTCACCTTAGAGCCTTGCTTCAGCACAGTAGACGTGCCTTTTACTTTTAAATCTTTAATGAGTACCACCGCATCGCCATCAACCAGCACTGTGCCGTTAGCGTCTTTGATGAGCACATCATCGCTCTCGTCGCTGGCGGCTGCTTGAGGCCATTCAAAACCACAGTCGGCGCAGATATAGTTTTCTGCATCTGGGTAAGTGTTTTCTAAAGTGCACTGTGGGCAAGCGGGGATATTAGACATGATTTTTTTTCTAGACGTTGATTTAGATCGGCTGGATTATACGCCGTTGCGTGCATGGCCTTTCTTCTTAGCTAAAAAGTACCCAAACCTGGGTTTTAGTCTGGATTTTGGTGGGCAATATGCAAATCGATATACATAAAGGAGCCGGCGAGCTGTAATCCTTCTATAAGAAAAAAAGAAACCGACTATAAAACGTAGCTGTGATGGCATTAAATTTTAGGGATGCAGCAACAAGTTTTATAATTATGTAGTGCTTAGGCGCTGCTATGATTATGGCGGCGTATGATGTGATAAATATAAAAAGTGATGTTAATTCAGTGGGTTGCTGTTGTTTTGGCCCTGTTAAGCCGCAAGTATGTGCACAGTAATCACTTTAATCCTTGCATCAATTGTTTTTTACAGGCATTATTGAGTCAGTGAGCGTGTGCTCACAATGTTTAGTTCAAGGTAAAGAGCAATGGCAACTGGTACTGTAAAGTGGTTCAACGATGCAAAAGGCTTCGGCTTCATCACTCCTGATCAAGGCGGCGAAGACTTGTTTGCCCACTTTTCTGCGATCACTTCAAGTGGCTTCAAGTCACTTCAAGAAGGTCAAAAAGTAAGCTTTGATGTGACAACTGGCCAAAAAGGTCAGCAAGCATCGAACATCCAGCCGCAATAATTTATTGCCGCTTAAGAAAAACCCCGGTTTTGCGCCGGGGTTTTTTATTGCCTATAAAATCATACCTACTTGTATCTGCAGTTTGTGTGGCAGAGTTTGAAAATATTCAGCCGTAATAGCAATTAAGCTGGAGTACTTGTTACTTCGGATAAAGAATCATCTGCGTACAGCGAAACAACGCGATGGTTTTT
Organism: Iodobacter sp. CM08; assembly: GCF_033446605.1. Classification (NCBI taxonomy): domain Bacteria; kingdom Pseudomonadati; phylum Pseudomonadota; class Betaproteobacteria; order Neisseriales; family Chitinibacteraceae; genus Iodobacter; species Iodobacter sp. CM08. Next base: position 35,445 of record NZ_JAWQUO010000025.1, read on the forward strand.
CTCGTTTCTTGATGGCTAACTACCGCATCCAAAACTTGGGTGGTTTTACCCTGATGAGCCACTTTTGCGGTGCAGCTGACTATTCCAGCCCGCGCTGTGCCAAGGTGATTGGATTTAAGCTCGATGGTGGTAAATCCCGTTGCTCCTTCTGGTAAATATGGCGATATAACCATAATCGGTGCAGCTATCAGCCAAGCTGATCACGCTGCCCGTATGTAAATAGCCATTTGGAGGCAGTAAGCTTTTTTGAACTGGCATTACCACGCTGACCTCGCCTCTATATAACTCTGTAATCACAATCCCAAGATGCCCAGGTAGATACTCAGCGCCAAATTGATTGGCATCGTCTTTATCAAGCATGAATGGCTTTCTTTGCTGCTTAATTGTTCCTGATTATGCCTCTTGCTCAATCTCATTATAAATATCGTAGGGCGGGTGAAGCCCGCGTATTTCTTCAGCATTGCTCGCGGGTTTCACCCGCCACCAATTCCAAAACCAAGGCAAGCACTCAAGAAATTCATCTACACAGAGTCCATTGAGCAAGAGGCATAATCAGGTAATTGTTTAATTCCACTGAACACTCAGCAATAGTCCCAATGCTTTACTTAATGGCTTGATATTGTCTTGTTAATTAGCATGCTTCGATACTCTTTTCTAAAAAAAATGAGGCTGTAGAATAAAGTTTAGCATGAGGAGATTACACCCTAATTTGCACTTTATCTTTGGCATAAAAAAACCCAAGCAATGAAGCTTGGGTTTTTTTATGCAATATAAAATATTAAAACGCTGGAACAATGGCGCCTTTGTATTTTTCAAGGATAAAGGCTTTAACCGCTGGGCTATTCAGTGCAGCAATTAATTTTTTAATTGCTGGGCTGTTGGCGTTGTCAGCACGGGTAGCAATGATATTCGCGTAAGGGGATTGTGCACCTTCGATGGCGAGTGCGTCTTTGCTTGGGTTGAGGTTGGCAGCAAGGGCGTAATTGGTGTTGATCAGGGCGAGATCAACTTGGGTGAGTACGCGTGGTAGGGTGGCGGCTTCTAATTCGTGGAACTTCAATTTCTTGCTGTTTTCTACAATATCACGGCTTGTTGCAAGGATGTTTTTGCTGTCTTTTAGTTTAATCAAGCCGGCTTTTTCTAGCAGCAGTAATGCACGGCCACCATTGGTGGCATCGTTAGGAATCGCTACAGTCGCACCATCAGCCAGCTCTTTAAGGGATTTTACTTTTGTTGAATAAGCACCAAATGGCTCTACGTGTACATTGGCCACGCTTTGCAGATTAGCGCCCTTGCCTTTGTTAAATTCGTCTAAATATGGCTTGTGTTGAAAGAAATTAGCGTCGAGACGCTTTTCTAATAATTGCACATTAGGCTGCACGTAATCGGTAAACACTTTAATTTTAAGCAGTACACCATCTTTAGCCAGCTGTGGCTTTACAAATTCTAGTAGCTCGGCGTGAGGAACTGCCGTTGCACCGATGGTAAGCGTGTCAGCTGCATATGCATTTAAAGCCAGTGTTGCGGTAAGGAGAGCGAGTATCTTTTTCATAAAGATGATTCCCTTGAGAGTTGAGTGTGCTTGCTAAAAATGGCTTATGACCGGTTGAGTGTGCTTTGTATATAAGATCAGCACTCCACAGCACGCAGCCAAAGTTTATTTACGGCTAAAGTGGCTGACTAAACGATCGCCAATCATTTGTAATATCTGCACCAAGATCAGCAGTAATACAACGGTAACCACCATGACATCAGTTTGAAAGCGCTGATAACCAAATCTAATCGCCAAATCGCCAAGTCCACCGCCGCCAATAACGCCTGACATGGCGGCATAGGATACCAGCGTGATTGCGGTAACCGTCATGGCGGCTAATAATCCTGGCAATGCTTCTGGCAGTAGCGCACCAAAAACAATTTGCCGTGTATTGGCACCCATGGCTTGGGTGGCTTCGATAATGCCTTTGTCTACTTCGCGTAGTGCTGTTTCAACTAAGCGGGCAAAAAATGGTGTTGCGCCTACTACCAGTGGTGGAATCGCCCCTGCTACGCCGAGCGATGTGCCTGCAATCAGCACCGTAAACGGAATCATGATAATCAGTAAGATCACAAATGGCACAGAGCGTAATATGTTTACTAAAAAGGACAATATGCCGTAAATCACCGGCTGATCGAGCAATTGGCGTTTGCCGGTTAAAAATAGCAAGATGCCTAGTGGCAGGCCCAGCACCAAGGTGAACACCAAGGAGCCAAGCAGCATCAGTAAGGTATCTTGCCCAGCCAGCCAGATCTCTGCCCAATCGATATTGGCTGTGAGTTGATTTAAAAGTTCCATTAACGTAATACCTCTACATCGATTCCTTCAGCGGCAAAACGCGCTAAGGCGGCGTCGATATCATCGCCACTCAGGGCAATGGTTAGCTGGCCGCAAGGTGTGTCTTTAATCCGTTCGATACGGCCGGCTAAAATACTAAAATCAACCGCGCAATCACGTGCTACCGATCCCAAAATGGGCTGATAGGTTGATTCGCCAATAAAAGTTAAGCGAACTACTTTGCCGCTGACATGCGCATAGTCGTCAAATTGCTTATTTTCATCGATATGCTCTGCTTCAAATACAAAGCGGCGCGTGGTGGGGTGCTTGGGATGTAGAAAGACTTGCGTGACTTCGCCTTCTTCCACAATAGCTCCGCCATCAATAACAGCCACGCGATCACAAATGCTGCGAATCACGTCCATTTCATGGGTGATCAAGACAATAGTCAGGCCCAGTTGACGATTAATATCCAGCAGTAATTGCAAAACCGATTGGGTGGTTTGTGGGTCAAGTGCGCTGGTGGCTTCGTCGCAAAGCAATACTTTGGGGCGATTAGCCAAGGCGCGTGCAATGCCGACGCGCTGTTTTTGCCCGCCAGATAGTTGAGCTGGATATTTATCTTTGTGCTCAGTGAGGCCAACTAGTGCGAGTAATTCATCGACACGTTTACTGATCTCGGCCTTGCTAAGTTTGCCAGCAATTTTTAAGGGGAAGGCGACATTATCACCAATGGTTTTGGAGCCCAGCAAATTAAAGTGCTGAAAAATCATCCCAACTTGTTGGCGTAAGCCACGTAGCCCAGTGGTGCTTAGCTGGGTAACATCGTCACCGTCTAGTACAATGCGGCCACCCGTTGGGCGTTCTAATAGATTGATAAGCCGAATCAGCGTGGATTTACCCGCGCCTGAATGGCCAATAATGCCAAATACGGTTCCGGCAGTAATCGATAAAGACACACCAGCAAGTGCTGGAATATCGCGGCCATCGACCCGATACGCCTTGCTGACGTTTTCAAGTTTAATCACGGTAGTGCAAACCTTGTGGGCTTGATTTAAAAAAAGCGGGTAAATCCCACAGAGTAATTCAGGATTGTATAGCCCTTACATATAATCCTAAAATCTTTTATGCCATAAACTAAGCTCTATAAAGCATAAAACGGCCAAGCAGAACGCTGCCGAGCCGTTTTAATATAGAGATATAGCTCTTTATGCCAGCTGCGTTGAATTATTTAATCCGCATAAGGCAATTGATAAATCAATTTTATGTAAGGATTATACCTGTTTCTGCTCTGCTTAGCCGCCATTGCGTTGGAGACTTGCCGCCGCTAAGTCATCTATTTATTTTAGAAGTTGTTGCCGCCATGCTTGGAGCGCAATAAAGGCCGCTTGAGTACAGGCTATGGCTTGAATATGTAATTGTTGATTATCAGGCTGGCTTTCTAATCGGCCAAGGCTAGTACTGAGCTGATGCGCGCCAATTTGCCCTGCAATTCCCCTCGCGCTGTGTGCATGACGGCTCTTGTTCTCTAGATTACTTTCTGCTGGTATTGCCTCTAATAGTTGGCTAATTCTATCTAAACCTTTTTGTGCCATATTTACACATTTTTCTAATGAGTAAGCGAGCGCTTGGCAGGCCGCCTCTAAATCAAGGATTTCTTGTTCCGCTGTTGGTGGAGTAGGCAGTCTGGCTTGATTTTGTAGGGCGGCAAACAGTGTTTCTCGATGAAAAGGTTTTTCTATCCATTGGTCTATCCCTGCTGCCTGCAGCGTATCGGCTTGAGGGGAATGCCCCGCACTAAGTAGTAATACTTGGCCTTTAAATCCTAGTGCCCTCAGGCTGCGTGAGACTTGCATACCATTCAGAAGCGGCATATGGTAATCCAACAATACGGTAGCAATAGAGCTATCGCAGCGCCATGCATTCAGTGCCGATAATCCATCTTCAACGGCCGTTACTTTTGCCCCAGTACTGATCAGTAGATCATTCAGCAGCTCGCGGTTAATGGCTTGATCTTCGGCAATTAAAATATGCTGACCATCTAGCCGTATTTTATTGGGAATTGCTAAGGTGGCTTGACAGCTTGAAACGGGCTTGATTTTAACGGGTACACAGAGGGTAAAGATTGCGCCTTGCCCTAGCGTACTTTCTACATGCAAATTGCCCCCCATTAGTAAGGCAAAATCTTTACTAATGGATAGGCCAAGCCCTGCGCCGCCGGCGCGTTTACCTTGTAGAGTTTGCTCAAAGGGGGCAAATATTTTTTTGCAATCGGCATCTGCAATTCCAGGGCCGGTATCACTGACTTCTGCAATCAGCCAATATTTTTCTTCGATTTGTTGCAAGCTAATATTTAATCGCACCAAGCCTGCTTCGGTAAATTTAATGGCATTACCTAATAGATTGACAAGTATTTGTCTGAGTTTTCCGGCATCTAATAACAATTCTCCTTGCACATCAGAATGTACCTCGAGTGCAATATGTTTAACTTTGGCTTGTTCATCAAATAGGGCATTAAGTTGGCGAGTTAATATCTCAATTGAGATAGGGCTTTCATCTAATTCGGCTAAGCCAACCTCTAAGCGGCTTACATTAAGTACATTACCAATCAGGCTTAATAAATAATCACCGCTATCTGCAATACGCGCTAGGCTTTGCATTTGTAGGGGGTTTAAAGATTCATCATGCTTTAATCGATCTACGTAGCCCAAAATAGAGGTGAGTGGGGTACGAATCTCATGGCTTACATGGGCTAAGAAATTGCCCTTAGCTAAGCTGGCCGCCTCGGCATCACGCCTTGCTAAATCAAGTTCGTAAGTGCGTTGCATTACCAGTGCCTCTAGCTCTGAAGCTTCTTTTTCGAGTTGCTGGCGGTATACCATTTCTAGGTGTTCTTTTTGCCGATTAATTTCGGCAACGCGCAGTGCCATAGCGGCACTAAATAATAAAATCTCAATCACAATTCCTACCGAATTAAATCGGTAAGTGAGTGGGGTGTGGTCGATCACCCCAGTGCCACGTAAACCCCAGGTAACGGTGATTGAAACCGCATAAATAGCCCAAGCTAAGGCAAATAATTTTGCTCCAGAAACGCCATATCGCACCGCATAGAGGCTAGCTACAATATTAAGCATAAAGCCCACGCCGCCAATTTCTAAAACCAATAATGTAAATTGGGTGAAACCTAATAAAGCGCTGAATGCGCTTATTGCGCCACAGCCGATAATTCCTTTTAAGGCGATATCTAGCTTAGGGGTGATTTGCGCGGTTTTTAAATATTGCCGAGCAAATTGTGCTGCGCAAATATAATAAAGCCCGCTTAATACATATAAAAGCGTTAGGCTATATTGGCCTTGCCATAAAAATAAGGGCAGCACGCCTATGGCACTTAAGTGAGCAAGGGTAAGGGTTAAGAGATTTAAGCCATAAAATAAAAAGGTTTTATCTTTTGAGGCAAAAAAAACCGCCAGTGCGGCAAACGCTACCAAAAGCATAATCCCTGCCATACCGCCCCAGAGCAGCATTTCTTCATTATTCGCGTGGATAAAATTTTGCTCACCCCAAATTCGCACATCAGAAATAATGGGGCCGGCCATGTCTTCTTGGTCGCTATAAATCACGCGCATTAATACTTCGACTTGGGTATGGGCGGGGATTTTTTGTAAAAATACGGGCCTAATTGTGGCTAATGGGCGGCTTTCAGCACTTTGAGCCGCGTGAAAATGCTGTACTTGCCAGCTTTCCCCTGCAGAGCGGGTATAGAGGCTGACGCTAGCAATTTGTGCTTCGGTATATTCCACATAATTGACAATGTCGGCTGAGCTGGGATTATTTAGCACAAAGGAAAACCACACGGCATTCCTTGAATAGCCTAGCGAATGCCGCGCGCTTTTTTGCGCTTGAAAACGGCCTAAATCGCGCTGCACTGTTACTTCATTTACGCTCATTTTGCGGCTTGGATCTTGCCAAATTTTTAGCTCTTGCTCGAGTTGTACGCCTGGTAATTGACTATTGATGGTAAGTGCATGGCTAGGGCAAGCTATTAGCAAGCCAAAGCAAAAAACCAATTTGCTTAGCGATAAAATGGAGGAAAAATATTGGAGTGTCAGAGTAGGCACAGGATCGTTCTTAGTGGAGGTAGGCTAGATTATTTTATTTTTCCAGTAGCAAACTTTCTGCTTAAGTAACATAAAATAACAATTGAGTAATTATTTGCGCTAAAATACACTTGTTAAACTTAACTAATTTATAAGTTAATGGCCTAGTCAAGGCTGTTTACTTAGATAAAGTACGCCAGAAGCGTTTTTGCGTTTCGGCCTTAAAGTAATACGTTTCTTACCTGATTAGTAGCTTTGTTCAGCAAAACTTAAGCCTGAGTACGCTTGCTTTGAATTGCGTCATCTCTGAGTACTTTTATCGGAGAACTAGAGTTTTTTTGTGCCAAATACACTAGATTCCTGTACCCGACCCAAATATTCAAGGGTGGGTTCTATACGGAAATGACGGCTAAAAGTGCTGAGTAAAGCTGCTCATCGGGTTTCATTATCAATAAATCTAGTGGCCCAATCAGTGAAACTTACATTACTTGGTGGCTTTTCCATCAAGAAACCACTGATTTGCCTTAGAACAAGAACCATACTGTGACGCTACGAACTCATTCCCCCATTTGGTCAGATGCCACTCTTGACCAGCTAAAAATAAGCGCAGATCCCTTGGCGGATCAATGCATGCGCGATCTGATTCTGAGCGGTAATATTAGCAAGGCTAATCAGATTTTAGCTCAAATGGATACTTATATCGCATGGCCTAGCGATATGCCACCCAAATTACTCGATTATTTGGAAGCAACATCTAAGCTAGCCGCTGATATCGACATGCCACGTATAGCGCGGGCACAACAATTTTTTACTACTTATGGCATTCCTTTTGGGCTGAGCTTGATGTGCCGATCCTTACCTGTGTTATATGCGGGCAAAGTAGGTGGCGCACAGGTTTTAGCGGCAACTGGGCAGTTAACGGGGCATTTTGAGCGTAGAGCGTCTGAAACGTTGCGTTTTATTTTAAATGTGGCCGAGCCCAATAGCCTTGCTGTGGGTGGGCAAGGTTTGCTGACTATTCGTAAGATACGCTTAATGCATGCTGCAGTTCGTCATTTTGCCCGTTCTAAGCGACGCAGCTCCTCGTATAACTGGCATGCAGATTGGGGGGTGCCGATTAATCAAGAAGAATTAATCGGCACTATGCTGGCGTTCTCGCAGCAGGCGATTGAAGGCTTGCGCCAATTAGGGGTTAAAGTTAGCAAGCAGCAAGAAGAGGATCAGCTTTATTTGTGGAAAGTGATTGGTGCCGCTTTGGGGATTATGCCAGAGGCCATGCCAAATAATCTGAATGAGGCGCGTGAGGTTTGGAAAGCGCTGGAGCGGCGTAATTTTGGTTACTCTGAAGCGGGCGCTATGCTTACTAATGCCCATGTGGCTTTCTTGCAAGCAAATCTCCCTGATCTTGCTGCAGGGCTAGTGCCAGAGCTAATGGCCACGCTATTGGGCCGTCGTAATGCCCGTTACTTAGGCTTAAAAAAACATAGTGCTTGGGGCTGGGCGCTTGATTTGCTGCGGTTTATTTTCCGTTTGAAAAGCCGCTTAGCCAATAGCTCGCATACTGCCGAAAGCTTTATGCAGGAATATGGTGAATATTTTATGGACGCATTACAAAAGCATTGGGCGGGGCCAAACCCTGGAACCCCTTTTCAAATTCCTGAGCAGTTGCACGTAACGAGCAGCGTTGCTGCAGATTTAGTGCCGAGCAAAGTATGATTCTATTTGGTGGTGCAATTAATAATCCAGACGCTTGGTTTAATACCGTGAGTGTGGATGGTAGTTTATATACTCCGCTGCAATTGGGTTTATTTGCGGTTGGCTGCCTGCTTTGGGTGTTGGCATATGGGTTTATTTTGCTGCAAGCTAAACGGCATCGTGCCGTAGAAATGGCGGTGATTGCGGCGGCAAGTAATTTGGCTTGGGAATTTGTATGGGGTGTTTTATTACGCACTGATATGGGTGTTTTTTTAGTTTGGACTTATCGTGCTTGGTTGATTTTTGATTTGTTTATTTTTTGGCAGGTATTGCAGCTGGGCTTTGGCCAGTTTACTAATGCGCTATTCAAACAGCATTATAAAAAAATAGTTTGGAGTAGTGTAGTGTTCTTTATCTTGGTTTATTGGAGCATGACGCTTACTGGAATTGATACCCCAATTGGCGCACGATCTGCCTATATCTGCCAATTTATTATTAGCTTGCTTTGCATGATATTATTGATTCAGCAGCCAAGTGCGGTAGGTTATGCTTGGACAATTGCGTGGCTACGTACTTTAGGTACAGGTTTGATTTCGGTTTATATGTATCTTCACAACCCTGCAGATGTATTTATTTTGGTTTTGGCCGTTTCTTCAAGCCTTCTGGATGTGGTGTATTGCCGCTACGTTTGGCAGTTGCGCAAGCAGGCAAAACTAACCTAGGCAAGTTATTACTTTATTCGCTTATTTTATGCGTAAGCAATAAAGCTTGCTTTGCTACATGATAGCAATCATCAACGTGGGCATTGCCAACTAGTTTCATTGCGCCAAAACTAATACTGGCGGCCAAAGCTTGCCCTAAGATTGGGACAAATTTAGCCATTGATTTGCTGGCAACGCGTGCCCCAATTCGGCTTAATACTTTAAAAATAATGGGCTTGGTAATGACTTTGCCAATAAGTTGACTGCCAATACTAGTAATGCCAATTAAGACAATTTTTTTAAGCTGTGGATCCAACGATGCAATCTGGGCAGGGCTTAAGCCAAATTTTTGATTAATGGCAGGAATCATTTCCAATAGTAAGGTCATATCCGCACCAATATCCGCGCCTGGAATTGGAATCACCGCCGCCATTGCAGAAAGCCCTGCCCGTTTATTTACCATAGCTTTGCAATCGCTTCTTAAAGCATCGAGTTCTGCAAGTGAATGAGGAAACATGATGTTCCTTATTTGTGGATTTGCTACAGTGTACCGCTAAAGGCGCGGCTACAGGCTAGGATGCCATTAATGCCCATAGCCTAGCGTTTCGATGGTGCTAATTTTATTATCGATGGCTTTAATTTTCATCATAAGTCGGTCGGAGCCAAAGTTGTAAGTCCATTCTTGATGAAAAATGGGGGCTTTGTTGGGATCTATTTTTTTATCGCCTTTACTATTGATATAGATGGCAGGCATGCTGTATTCACGTTTATCCATTGGAGCGCCACATTTGGCTTCTGCTGCAAAAATAGGATCGCCACTGCTAACAAGCTGCTGACCACAGCGCATTGAATCTGCTTGGGCGGTCATGCTGGCAAAAAAGCAGAGTGAGATTAGATATTTCATATTATTTCCATTGAGTACGGCAAAAATACACCAGCTACATAGCCCTAAGTGCTAGCAGCGTTCATCGCTAGTAAGGGTGAGCTGGCAGGCTTATTCACTGAAATATACCTGAATTAAATCAATGGCATATGGGTTTTACTTTTCTTGCCATGCTTTAGATAAAAGTGCTAGCTGCTTCGTGCTAGGTGGTTTTTGTATGCCTCAAAGCGTAATGAGTAGCATCTTTTAATTAAAGTATTTGTGCCGAAGCTGCTCTATTTTCCCCGTTTTTTCTGCTTGAACTAATGCCGCTTTTAGCCTAGCAAACTGTAGAGGATTAATTTTATTACTTAAAGCAAAATAATAATCAAGCTCATCATCAAGTACGGCAACGGTGCTTAATTGAGTATATTTAAGCCCTTGCTCGCGGGCTTGCCATGCCGCACCCCAGTCTAAAATTGCAATAATATCGGTGCGTTGCTTAATCAGCTTTTTAAAGCTAATGGCATCATTGGGGGATAGATCAAGTGATTTATCGGGGATAAAGCCAAGTTGCTGTAGTTTTTTAGCCGATGCTGATTCACGCACGGCACCCACCGTGTATTTTTTTGCATCTTCTACTGTTTTAGCCTGAATATGGCCACGATGAGCCAGTTTAATTAATACAATGCGCCGCTTGCTAATTGGGCCTAGCCATTGGTATTGCTCTTCTCTTGCTGGCGTGCGGGCGACGGTAAATAAAATGCTGTTTGGGTCTGCATCGGCAGTGGCAACCGCTCTAGCCCAAGGCAGTACCTCAATATCGATGTTAATACCTGCGTTATGAGCGATTATTTGCAGTAGTTCTACGCTATAGCCTTGTAGCTGGCCCTGCTGCAAATAATTAAGTGGTGGTAAATCCTCGGTATAGGCGTGTAGATCGGCCGCCATGCTTGAGTTAAATAGCACAATGGCAACCAAGCCTGATAAGTAGCGGCTTATTCTGCTGCTCATTTTTATCCTTTGCATACTATGAGTCTTTTTTATTTTAGCTGTGCAGAGTCACATTATTATTAAATACTATTATTGGCTTGATGGAGGGGCGTGCTTAATGATGCGCAGCAATCACTTCTAAAAATTCATTGCCATATTTTTCTAATTTGCGATCACCAATGCCAGAAACACGTGACATTTCATAATGATCACCAGGGCGTAGCCGCACCATCTCTTTGAGCGTGACATCGCCAAAAATCACATAGGCTGGTACATTTTGCTCATCGGCCAGCTCTTTGCGTAAGCGGCGCAGGGCTTGCCAGAGTGTTTGGTCGGCAGCATTACTAAAGTCGCTGCCTTTTTCGCCTTTGTAATTAAACTTCTCGGTGCGCTCGCGTAAATACAGCGTGGTTTCACCTTTGAGTAGTGGTCTTGCTGCATCGGTTAGCTCTAAGCCGCCGTGGCCGGATGCGTTGAGGCGGATGGCTCCTCGCGCCAGCAGCTGGCGAAACACCGCACGCCAGCTCGATTCATCTACTTCTTTGCCGATGCCAAAAGTGGTGATGCGCTCATGGAAATGCTCTTTCACCTTAGGCGTGGCCTTGCCCTGCAAAATATCCACCAAATGCCCAACTCCAAAGCGATTGCCGGTTCTAAAGATGCACGACAGCGCTTTTCTGGCCGCCTCGGTCATTTCCACCAGCTTAGGCGGGTTCAGGCAATTATCACAGTTGCCGCAGGGCTGGCTTTCTTCACCAAAATAACCCAGCAGCGTTTGGCGGCGGCAGGCCGTGGCTTCCACTAGCCCCAGCATCGCGTCCAGCTTGCGCCGCTCCACCAGCTTTTGCATATCCGGCGAATTGGAGTTATCAATCATGCTATTGAGCAAGATTAAATCCTGCAGGCCGTAAGCCAGCCAGGTATTGGCGGGTAGGCCATCACGCCCCGCACGGCCGGTTTCCTGATAATAATTTTCTATGCTTTTGGGTAAGTCTAGGTGGGCCACAAAGCGCACATCGGGCTTATCGATGCCCATCCCAAAGGCAATCGTCGCCACCATGACCACGCCTTCTTGGCGAATAAATTGCTGCTGGTTTTTGGTACGCACGCTCACATCTAGCCCAGCATGGTAGGGCAGGGCGTTGATTTCCTTGCTTCTGAGCCACGCGGCGGTGTCTTCCACTTTTTTACGGCTTAAGCAATACACAATGCCCGAGTCGCCCTCGTGCTCTCTGCGGATAAAGGTGAGCAGCTGATCGCGGGCGTTTTTTTTCTCCACCATGGCATAGCGCAAATTGGGCCGATCAAAACTGGAAACAAACTTTTGCGCGTCCTCTAAGCGCAGCCGCTCTATCATCTCGGTGCGCGTGGCGTGATCGGCCGTAGCGGTAAGGGCAATGCGCGGAATACCTGGGAATTCATCGGCTAAAAGGGATAGCGCCAGATATTCCGGCCTAAAATCATGGCCCCACTGCGATACGCAATGCGCCTCATCAATGGCAAACAGGCCAATCTGCGCACGCTTGAGTAGCGCCATAAAGCGTGGTGTTACCAGCCGCTCTGGGGCAACGTACAGCATCTTGAGCTGACCGCTGATAAACGCGTTTTCAACCGCACGCGCTTCATCCTGATTGAGGCTAGAGTTTAAAAACGCCGCCGCAACCCCCAGCTCTTTTAAGGCATCCACCTGATCTTGCATTAGCGCAATCAGTGGGGATACCACCACGCCGCAGCCATCCCTGAGTAGAGCGGGGATCTGATAACACAGCGATTTCCCCCCGCCAGTCGGCATCAAAACCAGCGCATCCCCACCCCCCGCCACATGGCTAACAATAGTTTCCTGTTCACCGCGAAAACTGCGGTAACCAAAGACGTGTTCAAGGACTGAATGGGGGGACATGGCGAATCTTATGCGCAGCAAAGGGAGGATTGTACCCGTGTGTGGGGCGAAGCTAAAACTTGGCGTGGTTTGGAGGGATAATTTACGAGGCGTGAGTATGTAATGTAGCGAGGTAATGACCTGCCAGATTTTGGCATGAAGTAAAAATGGCGTTTTACCTGTTGTGTGTAATCAAGCTCAAAATCAACCTGCCGAAGGTACTAAAGCGTTATTTACTCAGTTGTTATAAGTTTTCGCAATTCTCTGGCCGGATAAAACGCATTCAAGCTAAAGGGCTGATAAGCATAAAAAAGGCCTCCCTTGCAGAGTGACCTTTTTTTGATTTACAGCTTGGCAAATCTATTTACTTAATCTCAGCCTCAGCTATCCCCAAGCGGCTCGCTAATCCTAAGCCATAAGCCGGATCTGCTTGGTAACAGTGGCGCAGCTGGCGCACTTGGATTTCTTTTACCGTCACTTGGCTGAGCGCACCGGCCATATTGTCCAGCAGGCGTTCTTGGGCTGCTTTGCCGATTAAGCGGAATAAATTACCGGCTTGGATGTAATCATCCGGCTGATCTTGCAGTGGGTTGTAGCGGTCGGCGCTGCCGTGAATGGCCAAAGGTGGCTCGGCTGCGCTTGGGTCTTCAACCGGGCCGCCAAAGCTGTTTGGCTCGTAGCTTGGGTAGGCGCTGCCATTGTAATTACCCGTTTGCATTTGCCCGTCGCGATGATAATTGTGGAATGGGCATTTAGGGGCATTCACCGGTAGCTGGCCGTGGTTTACACCTAGGCGATAGCGCTGTGCGTCTCCGTAAGCAAATAAACGACCTTGTAACATTTTATCTGGCGAGAAGCTAATGCCGGGAACCACATTGGCTGGGTTATGCGCCGATTGTTCCACTTCGGCATGGTAGTTTTCTGCGTTGCGGTTCAGCTCCAATATGCCGACTTCATGCAGCGGGAAGTCACCGTGTGGCCAGACCTTAGTCAGATCAAAGGGGTTGATGGCGTAGTTGTCCGCCTCGGCTTCAGTCATTAGCTGTACAGCCATTTTCCAGCGTGGGAAAGCGCCGTTTTCGATGCTGTTGTATAAATCGCGCTGCGAGCTTTCACGATCTGCCGCTACCACGGCTGCAGCCTCTGCATTGCTGTAGTTTTCAATGCCTTGCATGCTTTTAAAGTGAAATTTCACCCAAGTGCGCTTGTTGTCAGCATTAATCAGGCTAAAAGTGTGGCTGCCAAAGCCGTGCATCTGGCGGTAGTTTTTAGGCAGGCCGCGATCGCTCATTACAATGGTGATTTGGTGCAGGGCTTCTGGCAGGCTGGAGAAAAAATCCCACTGCGAATTGGCGTTAAACATATTGGTACGCGGGTCGCGTTTCACCACGTGGTTTAGATCAGGAAATTTGAGCGGGTCGCGTAAAAAGAACACCGGTGTGTTATTGCCGACCAGATCCCAATTGCCTTCCTCTGTATAAAACTTCATCGAAAAACCGCGAATATCACGCTCGGCGTCCGCCGCACCGCGCTCACCGGCTACGGTAGAAAAGCGCATAAACAGCGGCGTTTCCTTGCCGATTTCTGAAAAAATCTTGGCCTTGCTGTAGGGGCTGATGTCGTGCGTTACCGTAAATGTACCGTAAGCGCCCGAGCCTTTGGCGTGCATTCTGCGCTCTGGAATCACTTCACGATTAAAGTGCGCCATCTTTTCCATATACCAAACATCTTGCATCAGCATTGGGCCGCGCGGGCCTGCTGTCATGGCATGCTGGTTATCGCTGACAGGTGCGCCTGCTTGGGTGGTGAGTTTTTTCGATGTCATGATGTGTTTCCTTTGCAAAGATTGGGATCACTGCATCCAGCTAAGACTGGCAAGCAGTTCGCAAAAGAGTTCCCCAAGTGTGTCTTGCTTCATGGTGGCTCCTTGTTGAAGCGATTATGGGTTTTTATAATAGCTAAAACAAATTGATTGTTTAAATGTGATTGATAGATTTTATTAACCGAGGGCTATGCCTGTATCACTTTTGACCAAGATGGGGGAGAGGGCAGGGGCGTCTGATAGACGGCGGGAGTTTTAGGCTGGCAGATTGCGGAGATTGTGGATGGTGTAAAACGCTGATGTCATATACTCTGCGCAGTTGTAAGTATTATAAATTTCTAATATTCGCGATTCGCTGCATAGCAAATCGCGAGTAGCACTGCTTTTTTATAAAGGCCATTCTTCTGATGAAATATCAAGCACTTCTGAGTACGCTGATCCTTGCCCTAATGACGGGCTGTGGAGGTGGTGGTTCTGATTCATCTAGCACCGCTTCATCTACGGCCAGTGTGTCTAGCAACGATGTCGCTTTAATTGCCACCGCCGTTAAAAATGGCAGCGTGGCAGGCTTAAGCACGGCCCAGCGTGAGCCACTATTACAGCAGGCTTTAGCGCTGGCTAAGCGTTATCAGCAGCAGCAAAATGCCGCGCTGGGCGATATTTATGGCACTGCCAATCTTGATTTAACGCTGAATATTGGCAAAAACAGTAATCAGATTGGCATTGGCTTGTCGACCATTGCCAGCCCGTTGATCAGCTCGGACGAGGGCCGTGGCATGGCGGCGATTGCGCAATATGGCAAGGGACGTGGCTTAGCTTATGGTGCCGATGTTTTAAGCTGGATGGCCGCTCAGTCAGCAGAAAACCAGCACTACCCCTTATTTAACCGCGCTTTTAATTGGGTGCTGACTGGCAAGGCTGCTGGCCCGCTGCCTGCCACAGTGAAATTTGCAACTGCAGGCTACGACGCTAAAACCGTGACTAAGCTGTTAAGCCGTATGGGGGCCGCCTCTACCAGCTGTGATCTGGCCGTGGATAGCTGCGGGCAGGATGCGGATGTATTGATTTATGGCGGGGCAGTTAAAGATGATGCGGCGTTGCTTAGCCAAGTGCGTCATTATTTAAGTAGCGGTAAAGCGGTTATTTATATGCACCCAAATTGGGGCGATTCTGCAGGCGGGCGTAAAGTCTTGCAGGGCCTAGGTATGAGTTTGGGCGGCTATGGCGGTAATTATTTTGCCAGCACCGCCGGCACATCGGTGGGCAATAGCCGCACCTTGAGTGATGTGTTGAAAGCGGGCGATAAGATGTCGCCGCTGGTGCAGGCCATTTCACAAATGAGCAGCAGTAGTTTAAGCCTTGATCTGAGCAAAGATAGCGCATCCACTGATGCTATTACGGCCTTACACAACGAGCTGGCTACTCAGCAAAGCGCTGGTGTTGATATTTTTGCTGAGCCGGTTAGCGATCTGCATCAGCTGCTGGTGCTATGGGCCGATTTATATCGCCCCGATATCGTCTACGGCAAAATTAATCGTGAGACGCAGCCCGCTGAGTTTTTGCGCACCTACGCTACCGATTCATGGCTGGTGTTTAACCGTGCCAGTACCACGGTGGCCAAAGCGGGGCAAGGGGACTTTATGCCGGTAGCAGCACAAAGCCTGCCGGTGAGTAGTAGCGCTGAAACGATTGAAGTCACCATTGCGCAAACAGATGGCACTACCGCCATTGGACGTGCAGCGGTGCCAGGCCAGCCGCTGTATATCGAAGTAAGCGGTGGCAACGGCAAGCTGGCCGTGCAAACCAACTACCTGCGTACCTGGGGTAACCCGCTGGTCGATGCGGTGAGCGAAGGCTATAAGCGGCCACGCCGCCCGCATTCATTCAGTATTCCACTAAAAACCAGTGGTGAAACTGTGTTTGTTACATCATCTGGTGGCCCGCTGTATCTGAATTACAGTGGCGCAACGCCTGGTCAAAGCGTCACGCTAAAGATTCGTGGCGCAGCCAAATACGCACATTTTGATTTTACTAAGCCGCAAAGCGATGCCGAGGTTAATGAAGCCGTGGCGGCCTTAAAGCGTAAGGATTTTGGCTGGCAGACAGCTAAGTTTACCGGTGGTGAAATTCAGCAAACCACGGCCTACGCGATTGAGGCGATGGGCAGCCTGGATCCAAAAGTCTATATCGTCGATCAAATCAAAGGCATGTTGTTCGATTCAAATCATATCGCCAATGGCTATAGCAATATGCCGATGTCGAGCAATGTAGCCACGCTGTGTACGTCTGTAGGCTGGACGTGTGATGGGCTGGTTCACCGTGCGCCGGGCGTGCAGCATTTTGTGGGCTGGATTGCTGCCTGCGGCTATCTCTGCTCCGGTAATCCCTCTGATGGCTACGCCGGAATCAGCGGTACCGGCTGGGGCCATGCGCACGAGCTGGGCCACAATACCGTGCAACGGGTAATGCATATTGAGCTGAACGGCAAGGGCTGCTTGGTGGAGTGTGATAACAATATTCTGGCCAGCGCCCATATGATGCGTCAGTACGCATTGATTGGCCTAGATAATGGCCATATCACTGATCACCCAGCGCTCTATCAGTACATTGTAGAAAACCGGAAAAGTGGGAAAACTGGCGAAGCACAGCGCGCTGATATGGAAGCACGCCTGTGGGGCGGTGAATCGCAAGACCCAATGCGGGCGGTGCATTTTCAGCTGGCTTTTTTATTCAGCAAATATCGTGCTAAAGAAGCCGTACCTAGCATGCAGGCCAGCATGGATTATTTTACCTTGCTGACCAAGGCGGATCGTTTAGTTAGCAAGGAGTGGGCCGCTGGCAACAAATATGGCATGAGCCGCTATGCAAATAACACCATCAGCAATCATGAGCTGATCTATGTGCTGAGCTCTAAAATCATCGGCCAAGACGTGCGTAAAATCTTTGCTATGTATGGCTTGCCGCTCAGCCAAACGGCGCTTGATTCGGTGGCGGACTTGCAGCTGCCTGTGGCAACAGAGCAGTTTTATGCGCTGGCGCAGAAGAAATTCAATCAAGTCTCAACGGGAAAATGGCTGGATTTATCAACCACCAGCCCAGCTTATCCGCTGTAAATGACCGCTGCGATAGCCCAATGCATGCGTGGGTTATCGTAGCGCTCTGGCTAAATATCCACAAAGCAGGCCATTCTGGGCACGATGTTATGGCATGGCGGTGCAAATTAACCGCGCCTTATGCTCAGTAAAAATTTGTGTTTGTTTTGACTATTAGCGGCTAAAACGCCGCACTGGCCTGCTGCCAATAATGGCGGTGGGCTCTTCGCCAGCTGCTGAGCTTTATTTCTTTATCCACATCAAAAATCAGCGCGCCTTCTTGATCTGTGCGTAAGTTGATTGCTTGGGCGGCGGCGTAGCGTGCGGTGATTTCTGGCTTGGGGTGGCCAAAGCGGTTTAAATAGCCAGCTGAAAAAACAGCATAGTGTGGCGTTGTTGTCTCTACAAAGGCTAAGGACGACGATGATTTACTGCCGTGGTGTGGCACCAGCAGAATATCGATTTTTCCCAAGCCCTGATTAATCAGCTCGGCTTCTTCATGGATGCCGATATCAGCGGGGATGAGCGCAGTATGCTGATCATTTTCGATCAGTAGAGAGCAGCCGCGGGCGTTATCGGTGCTGGCGGCGTAGGCCGGATCGGGCCAGATAAAGCGAAAGCGCACTCCATCCCAAACCCAGCTTTTGCCAAGCTGGCAGTGTTGCCGGTTGATATGCAGTGAGGCGAAGAGGGGATGATCGTCGGGCAGGCTATGCCAGATGGTTTGGATGGGGATATTTTTGAGTAGCGGCGGGGCCGCGCCAATATGATCCATATCGTTGTGGGATAACACCAGTGCATCGAGCTGACGAATGCTCTGACTGCGTAAGGCAGGCAGCAGCACGCGCTCACCGTTTGGTAGCTGGCCAGTATCAAATAGCAACTGATGCTTGGCTGTTTGTACTAATACGGCCAAGCCTTGGCCCACATCCAGCACGGTAAGCCGGTAGCTATTGGCGGCGATGTGATTGGGCGTCGGTATAAACAGCGGCAGGCAGCAAATCAGCCCCAAATGTCGCCCCGGTACACCGCGTGGCAGCAGTAATAGCATCACCCCAAATCCTGCGGGGATAAGGGTGAGCGCGGAGGGCATATTAAACGCAAGACTGGGCAAGGTGCTGCACCATTGCAGCAGGTAGTCGGTGCCCGCAAACAAGCGCTCGGCGGCGTAGAGTAGGTAGCCAAAGGGATCGAGTAGGCCAAGAAGGGCGAGCGGTGTAATCAGCACGCTCACAATAGGAATCGCAAACGCATTGGCTAAGGGTGAAACCAGCGGCAACTGCCCAAACACCACGAGCAAGATGGGGGCAGAGGCGATGGTGGCGGCGGCCTGCGTGCTGATCCACATCTGCCATTTAGCTCCTTGCCCAATTTGCCGCCCTCCCGCCCAAAGCAGCGCGCCCACCGTCAAATAAGATAGCCAAAATCCAATGGATAACACCGCAAATGGATCAATGGCCACGGTGACGCATAAGGCGGCGGCCCAAATGGCACTGTTGGCACTGGGCTGCGCCCGCCATAGGCAGAGCGCTGCAATAGCTAGCATAAAGAGGGTGCGCTGAGTGGGCACGGCCATCCCCGCCAGTAGGCAATAGCAAAGTGCGGTAAATACGCCAGCGAGTAGTGCGGCGCGTTGGGCGGCAAAACGTGCCGCTAGATAGGGAATACGCCGCCAACATGCTTTACAGATACCCGCTGCAATCGCCGCAAGCAAAGTAATATGTAAGCCCGAGATGCTGATTAAATGGGTAATGCCCGTGGCAGCAAAGCGCTGCCATTGCTCGGAAGGAATTGCACCCTGATCACCCACGGTGAGCGCAATCATCACGCCTTGATACGGCGCACCGGGTAGGGCCTGCTGAATTTTGCTGCGTAGCTGGGCACGAATCCGATGCAGCCAAGCACGTTGCTCGGGTAAAAGAACCCCCGATTTTACTGTGCCCGTTGCGCCGATGCCCTGCTGCAAAAACCAGCTTTCTAAATCAAAACTCCCTGGGTTACTTTGGCCATGCACTTGTTTTAGTTTCAGTAAAAAATGCCAACGCTCACCCGCTTTGACCCTATCTGGCGCGCCATACCATTGTAATTGCAGCTTGCTGGGTAAGGGCTGGCCGCTTGATTCTGGAATAAACAAAAACCGTGTGCCAAAACGCGTAGCCTGCGGCAAATCCGTGATGTAGCCATCTACCTCAATCGGTTGCTGCTCAAGCGCTGGCTGAAGCCTATCCGCCATCCGCAGTTGCGCCCGCCAATTGGCCCAGCTAAAGCCGCAGCACATCACCGCCAGTAATAAAAAAATAAAGTGCTTACGCTGCAAGCTAAAGCAGACTAGCGCTGTGGCGATCAAGGGCCAAAGCACAGGTAGGGACGCTAGGCTTTGCAGCAGGCATATTCCACTTACAAAGCCCGCGATTAGGAGTAAATAGCGGGTCAGCATGTTTTAGCTTAGCAGGGTAACTAGTAATAACCATTCCGATGACATAGGCTATTGAAAGCGCTCTAGCAAAAGGATGTGGCAAATGTATCAATTGCATATAGGTAGCAAAAATTACTCTTCTTGGTCTTTGCGTCCTTGGCTGTTACTGAAGCATTTTAATATCGATTTTATTGAAAAAAGCGCGCCCTTGCTGGGGGAGTGTGAGTATCGGGAATACATTGAGAGTGGCCTGTATCCCTGCTTATATGACCAAGAATTTAATGTTTGGGATAGCTTGGCCATTGCAGAGTATTTAGCCGAAAAACACCCTGAGATGTGGCCAAAGGAAGTGCAAGCAAGGGCGAGGGCGCGAAGTATTTCAGCTGAAATGCATTCAGGCTTTACCAGCTTACGTAGCCTAATGCCGATGAATATTAAATTGCGCGCTCAAGGTGGCGAGCTAGTCATGAATGTAAAGCACGATGTTGAGCGAATCTGCTTTTTGTGGCGAGAGGCGCGTCGCTACGCCACGGCTGGGCATTATTTGTTTGGTGATTTTTCAATTGTGGATGCAATGTTTGCCCCCGTTGTTTGGCGTTTTCATTGCTATAACGTGGCCTTGCCCGATGATGCGGCTATTTATTGCGAATGGATGCTGGCTCACCCCGCAATGCGTGAGTGGGAGAAGTCGGCATTGCTAGAAACCTTAGTCCTCCCGCAGCAGGATATGTTGCTTGAAGCCTTTGGCGGCCGCAGATAGCCAGCCAGTGCCGCTTGAGTCATACGTCAACAGGCCCTAGTGCTGTGAAAAATTGGCTGTAGCAAACTGTTCTTTGTTTGGTTTCTAAAGCAACAGCCTGATAAACTTCGCTCCATGGAAAATTTTGACGCAGATGTCATCATCGTAGGTGGCGGTTTGGTAGGAAGTGCCTTAGCTTTGGCGCTGAAACAGACTAGCCTTACGGTCATGCTAATAGAAGGCCGCCAGCCCGCTTGGGATTGGCCACTAGAGTCTTGGGACCAGCGCATTTATGCCATTAGCCGTGCTAGCCGGCAATTATTGCAGCGGATTGGTGCGTGGCAACAGATGGATGCCACGCGTTTACAAGCTACATCTGCGATGAAAATATTTGGCGATGCTCATGCCGCCTCTTTACAATTTAATGCACTGGAAGCAGGCGTGGATGAGCTGGCTTTTATGCTAGAAAACCGCGAACTGCAAAAAGCACTATGGGCTGGTCTTGCCGATTGTAGCCATATCCAAATTATTGCACCTGCTACGCCTAGCTTACTTAATGTGGATGAGCGTGGGGCTACGCTTAGTCTAAGCGATGGACGTCAATTGCGTGCGCGTTTGGTGGTGGGGGCGGATGGTGCAAATTCTTGGGTGCGTAGTCAGCTAGGAATTGAGCCACAGGTCACGCCGTATCAGCAGTTTGGCGTGGTGGCTAATTTCACAATTGAAAAGCCGCATCTTAGCGTGGCGCATCAATGGTTTATGCCCGATAGCATCTTGGCTTGGTTGCCATTGGCAGGTCATCGCATGTCGATGGTTTGGTCTTGTAATGATGCCAAGCGAGCTGAATTAATGGCGCTATCTCCTGAAGCGCTGTGCCAGCATGTTGCCGCAGCAGGCGGGGCACGTTTAGGGGCTTTGCAACTGATAACAGCACCAGCAGCTTTTCCTCTGCGCTTAAATCAATTGCCGCATACCGTGAGCGATAAGGTGGTGCTGATTGGCGATGCCGCGCACACCGTCCACCCCTTAGCAGGGCAGGGCGTAAATTTAGGTTTTGGTGATGTGGCTGAATTAGCGGCATTATTGGCACAAACGCCGGTTAATCAAATTGGTGATTATTTATTGTTGCGTCGCTATGAACGTGCGCGCAGTGAAGCGGTCTACACTATGCAAAGTGTGTGTCATGGTTTACAAAAATTATTTAATAACACCAATCCCCTGCTAAAAACTTTACGGAATCTAGGCTTAGGGGCCACTAACCAATTACCATGGCTAAAAAGACAATTGATTCGCCATGCAATGGATGCTTAGGATATTTATGAAAATGAAGTCTATTACTCAAGTTTTGATTGCTGCTGGTTTTTTAGCCTTAACGGCTTGCTCTGCATCGGCAGATAATTCTATTTCCCAGCTTAAGCAAAAGCTGGCAAAGCAATTACCTGGCCGTGAAATTACCTCGATCAATACCACGCCAATGAAAGGTATTTACGAGGTAGTGATTGCAAAGCGGCAGATTGTGTATACCGATGCTAAGGGTGAATATATCTTGGCTGGGGATATGATTGATTTGGCTAAAAAATCTAGCCTAACAGAGCAGCGTGCTGCTGAATTACAAAAAACAGATTTTAGCAAACTTCCTTTAGAGCAAGCCTTTAAAGAAGTGCGCGGCGATGGCTCCCGCGTGTTGGCGGTGTTTTCTGATCCAGATTGCCCTTATTGCAAACGCTTAGAGCGTGAAAGCTTAAATGGCATTACTAATGTCACCATTTATACCTTCTTAATGCCATTAAGCATTCATCCAGATGCAGAGCGTAAATCAAAAGTGATTTGGTGTGCTGCGGATAAACAAGCGGCTTGGAGCAATTTAATGCTTAAAGATCAAATGCTTGAAGGAAAATCAGATTGCGAAAACCCAGTTGAAAAGAATATGAAACTGGCAGAAACTCTAGGCATTAGCGGTACGCCTGCGCTGATTTTTAAATCAGGCCAGATTGTATCTGGGGCGATTCCTAAGGAGCAAATTGAGCAACTACTTGCTGCTAAGTAATTAAGCAATAGAACAAAAGCCAAGCATCACTGCTTGGCTTTTTTTTTATTTAACTAAACGCGCCTGAAGTTTATCAAAACTTTTTCTGAGCATTTTTTCTTCATACTGAAAGTCATCTTCTTTATTGATGCGGCTGATGCCAGACATAAAGTTGAGGTCACGAAAATTTTCTGTCCCAGAAATAATTTGCTCGTTCTGGGTAAAAGTATAAGTAAACGAGATCTTGGGGCTGTAAATATCTTTAATGACACGTACCTCATTCATCCGGCCCGCTAGCATCGGGGGGATATCACCAGCGAGGTCAAAATCAGTGACGGTGATTTCTAGCTGACTATCAGCAGGCAGTTTTTGAGCTAAATCGGCAAATACTTTTTCCATGTGCGTAAATAATCGCTGTTGAAAGCGATCTTGCTGCTCGTGGGTGGCACGAATATCTGTGTACTTGTCGGGGGCTTGCCATATTACTTTGGCATTAGCCGCCCATGCACTAGCATTAATCAAGGTGAGCAGGCCGATACTTAGAAAAATCTTTTTCATCATGTTTCTCCTTTGCGTACTTCATTGAGCGTATATCTATATTGCTTAAATTAACACAATTAAAACAGTGGCTTATATTTTATTATGCGTTTTTTAAATATGACAAAGTGCTAACTTGGAGCGTAAATAGATACAGATGATCGGTATTTCTCAGGTTTATCGAGTAAATTTAAAGTGCTTTTCTTTGTTAAACAAGTGAATTGTCTACACCACACTGCAATTGCATGTAATGATTGCTATTAGAGATGTATAACAACAAGGGTTGCCTATTTTAAGTAGCGCAGGCTATGCAAGTGTTTAACGAAAAAGGAAATCTTCAATATGGATGTTTTGTACTATTGGAAAGATGTAAAAGCAGATATGGCTGCTGGACACATTGGCTGGTTTCGCTCGTCTCGTGGCAAATTGAGTGAGTTGAGCGAAAGTTTTCCTGATCGTATCTGGGTGATTAAAACCCCCACGGGTAAAAAGGGCAGTGTGCAATTATTAGCGTGCCTGCGCTGGAGCGATAAGGCTGCAGTGAAGGTGCCCGTGGTAGATGTGCAGTCGACCATTTTTTATGATCCTGCCCATGTGCAAAGTATTTGGTTTGATGGCTCCGATAGCGATGAAGCAATCGAGATGACCAGTAAATGGCTGCGTGAGCATTTTTCAGCGGCAGTGAGGGCTAATTTCCAAGGGGACAATGGGATTCATGCCCTGCGTGGAGATACCTTGCGTCAGTTAGAAAAAATCTCGCACCATTTTGCTAGCCGCCCCTTCCTTGCAGAAGAAGCAGAGGTTTTGAATAAGTCTTAAACAGCGCTATTTGCAAGCTAGCTACACCGCCGCTCCGGCAATTGATTTTTGCAGGAGCGGCTTTAGCCGAAAAAAACACCAACGTACTCAAGGCCAAGGCGTTGCCATCGTGCGGATAAGCTTTTATCTACATACTTAGCGCTTTGCATTCAGTACATACGCTGTTAAGGTTCGGCCAATGTTTCTCCTGTTTGGCA
Source organism: Iodobacter sp. CM08 (assembly GCF_033446605.1). NCBI lineage: Bacteria > Pseudomonadati > Pseudomonadota > Betaproteobacteria > Neisseriales > Chitinibacteraceae > Iodobacter > Iodobacter sp. CM08. Next base: position 59,631 of record NZ_JAWQUO010000025.1, read on the forward strand.
GTACCTTATGACACCAAAAAAAGAATTCCCTGCACTTAAAAGCAGCCTGCATCCCCGTAACCCCCATCGCGGCCGTTACGATTTCCCTGCACTGATCGCCAGCTGCCCAGATTTAGCGCCCTTTGTGGCTCCAAATGCCTATGGTGATGAATCGGTCGATTTTGCTGATCCAGCTGCAGTTAAAATGCTTAATCGCGCCTTACTCAGCCATTTTTACGGCATTAAAGAATGGGGTCTACCCGAGGGCTATCTTTGCCCGCCCATTCCTGGGCGAGCTGATTACATCCATACCATGGCTGATCTGCTGGCAAGCAGCAATAAAGGCGTGATACCACGTGGTGCTGCGGTGCAAGTGCTGGATGTGGGTGTTGGGGCCAATGCCATCTACCCCATGCTGGGCAAGGTGGCGTATGGCTGGCAGTTTGTTGGCTGTGATATTGATGATTTGGCACTCGATAACGCCTATGAAATCTTTGAGCGCAATGAAGTCTTAAAAGACGGCCTCATTTGCCGTTACCAAGCCAATGCTGAAAATATTTTTGAAGAGATGATTAAGCCTGCAGACTTATTTGAATTTACCCTTTGCAACCCGCCATTTCATTCATCTGCTGCGGATGCTGCAGGGGGCACGCGGCGTAAATTACGCAGCTTAGGCACAGGCCACGCCAAGGGCAAGGGCAAGGGCCTGCCGCCGCCGGTACTTAATTTTGGCGGCCAGAGTAGTGAGCTGTGGTGCGAAGGCGGTGAGATGCGTTTTGTGCGCAGCATGATTTCGCAAAGCCGCCCGTTTAGGCAGCAGTGTTTGTGGTTTTCTACTCTCGTTTCGAAGCAAGATAATCTGCCACTGGTCTATCAAGCACTAGAGCGAATTGGTGCGGTGCAAGTGAAAACACTGGACATGGCACAGGGCAATAAAATCAGCCGCGTGGTAGCGTGGAGCTACTTTACTGAGGCAGAGCAAAAAGTGTGGGCCAAGAGCCGCTGGCGTGGCTAGTCTTATTGCTGGGGAAGTGAGTCTCAGCTAATGCGAAGTAAGGAGCTGTGTATGGAAAAGTTTAACCATCATTTTCGTGCTTTATTTCAGCAGCTGGGCTTGCCAGCCAGCGATGGGGACATTGCCGCTTTTATTCAGCAGCATTCCCCCCTTGCAAAAAACATGGCATTGCCAGACGCTGATTTTTGGAGTGTCAGCCAATCGCAGTTTTTACGCGAGCAGCTGGCCGATGATGCGGATTGGGCAGAAGTTATCGATCAGCTGGACGTGGCTTTGCGCTAAGGAGGCTTACTCCAATCCTATCCGCTTAAGCAATCTGCTATTCGTAGGGTGGGTGCAACCCGCGTTTTTCAGCATCGATCAAAGGTTGCACCCGCTCCCGCTCTACAAGCTTGGCTTAAGATTCTAAGGTGAGCAACGACTGGCTCCTTGTACACCCTAAAAATACCGATTCTCACAATGAAATAAGCTTAAGTTGACAGGATTGGGGCTTACTCGCCCATCAATCATCCCATCCTGCGTAAACCGGCAGTACTTTCCAGCATTGTAATTGGCTGGCTTCTACTTGTAGCGTGCTTTGGTTTAGTAACCAGCTGGCAAGGTTGCTGCGCATATAGGCCAGCTCATCGCCACATAGGCCAAGTAAATCCCGCGCTAGGGCTGCCGCATTCAGATAGAGCTCGCCTTCAACTATGGGGGCGGTGGCTAAATAATATTGCCCCTCGATTAAAGCCAGCCAATACGCTCTCTCTTCGGCCTCTAATACCGCCAGCGTGCCACGAGGCTTGCTGGCTAATTCGCTTGCCACTAAATGGCCTACGGCCTGAAACCATTGCCAGTTTTCTATGGTATGCGTATCTGCGCCGTATTCTGGGATATCAATATTGATTGGAATCACTTTAATCCTTATGCATCGGGGTGTTCAATTTATGCGATCTGTGTTTCCTAAAATATTGCGTATTAGCATAAAACGCATCGTCTTGTATCTGCCACCAACCTGGAATACCTAAATAAGGCAGAGGGGGGAGTTGGCGAGGGTTTTTTAATTGATCGTCATTTATAAATTGGGCTAATTGCTGATCTAATTGTGCGCATTGCTCAGCTATTGTGAGCTTAAAAAAATCAGCAGTTACTTTAATTGGCCAGCATTTGCCGGTGAGGCCTAAAAATGGCTCAAGCAGATTTTCGTAATTGGCGTGGCCAAAGCTGAGTGCGTTTATTTTAACGCCCCAATCTTCTTTATGCTTTTGAAATAAATCCTGCCATTGATGATTAATGAGTAATTGCAATAAAGCATCGTCGCAATAGGGCAGAATTAAGCCGCATTCATCAAATAGGGTGGCGGCATCACGCACGGGGCCGCGAGGGTGATCGGGCGTGAAGTGGCGCATATGTAAGGCGGTGATGGCGGCTTTGCTAATGGGGAAGGCACACCAAACCAAGGCATTAAAGCAGTCATGCCAATTATCTGGCCGAGTGGCGACATGGCCATGCTGGGCAATGGAGATTTCGTAATAGTCACTCAGTGATTCGGGTGGCACAAAGCGAATCGGCAGGCCTTGCTGGTTGCGGGCAATGGGGCCAAGCACATCCCAATCTGCATACTGAGGGAAGCGTTTAAACTGTTGAATAAACGGCAGTAAGGGCTGGTAGGGAGCTTGCTGGTAAAAAAAATCGAGTGGCCACATGGGGCAGTGTGAAACCTTAGGAAAATGCGCTGATTGAAACGCTTAAAAATGTGATGCCACGCTATTAAAAAACACGCTAAATCAATTGTTTATTGGGGCAATTAATAAATAAAGGGTGAGCAAATACCCACCCTTTATGGCTCTTACAGTACGGCTAAAGCGGCTGCGTAATTAGGCTCTTCTTTGATTTCTGAAACCAATTCTGCATGCAAAACTTGATTGTTTTCATCTAACACTACAACGGCACGGGCAGAAACGCCTGCAAGTGGGCCGCTTACAATTTCAACGCCATAGTTGCTGAGGAAATCACGGCCACGCATGGTAGATAAATTCACCACGTTTTCTAGGCCTTCCGCGCCGCAGAAACGGCTTTGTGCAAATGGCAAGTCGGCAGAAATGCACAGTACCACGGTGTTTTCTAAGGTAGATGCGGTTTCATTAAAGCGGCGAACTGAAGCCGCACAAACACCGGTATCCACGCTTGGGAAAATATTCAGAATTTTCCTGCTACCTGCAAATGTCGCCAAGTTTGCATCGGACAAATCTTTAGCAACCAAGCTAAAGTCTTGCGCCTGTTGGCCAACTTGTGGGAAAGAACCTTTGATTTCAATGGCGTTACCGCCCAGAGTCACTGCAGACATGTATGTTTCCTTTGTGGCTATTGATGGGGTTATTTCGATATTAATTATCTATTGGGACAGCATTGAATAGCAAGCAGCATAGGCTTGAAATATGTACAGATGATGGCGGGATTTGATTTGTTAAGTTTGATTGTTTTCTTCATCAATATCTAATTCAAGCGGGGCGTCTTCTTCTTCAATGACAGGGAAGAGGCATTCGGCCATCTCGCCATAATCGGGCTCAAAGCTTAGATCAGCCACCAGCTCGCTATACATCACGATATCGTAGCTATTTAGTCCAATCAGCGCCGTTGCCATCAAGCCCGAGAGAGGTACATCGGTGATCATGACGCCGTAGTCTTTATGAAAATCACGGCCACGCAGGGTGCAGAGTAGCTGCACACGGCGAAAGCGTTCTTGCTCCATGGCACGCGCAAGGGCATAGGGCGTATCCACAGAGATCACTAGAATGACGGTTTCTTCTGGCCAATCAATGGATAGTTTTTCTAGTTGGCGAGCAATGCTCAGGCCGATTGCGCTATCAATACTTGGAATGACAGCAATCACTTTAGGCTTGCCAGCAAAGCGGGACAATGGTACATCGATCAGACTGGCATCCACTAAAAGAAAACTATGGGCATATTCGCCAACAACAGGGAAATTGCCCCCAACATTAATTTCAGTATGGTTGAGTAAAATAGTGGCCATGATCTATTCCGTATCAGTGATCAGTAAGTAGGCAATTGTTGTCAGCAGCCTTGCCGCTTGCTGCTGAGAATAATTGCTCCTCTACCAACATCTTTGTTTAAATAACTATAGCCCGTGAGTGCTTCATCACAAGACCTTAATGCCCTTTTGTTGTAAGGGGGGCTAGGGGGCTAAGGATAATTTAATTGGCTAATTTAGTCATGGCCTAGCCGCTTTAGCCTGCAATTTTAAGGTGTGAACGGTTAGAGGGCTTTTTTTAGGGGGACTTAATCGGCGCGTGCTATCAAGGATAAAACCAGTAGATAGAGTAAGCCGTGGAGTGCAGCTCGCCTAAGTCGATTTGTAGAAAGGCCCGCAGCTCATCTTGTGCATCAAATTGCAGACGTTTTTTATCGTGGCTACTGAGGTATTCGCTGGGTTTAAACACTTTTTTAAGCACGATATGCTCTTGATCATCGGTGAGGGTGACTTCTAGCATCGGCAATGCTTGCTCGTATTGAGCCAAGTTTCGCAAGGTGGCATTGAGCTGAATAATATTGGGAAACTCGGGCACGTAGCTGAGCTCCGACCATTCTGAACGCAGCATCTCGGTATTTTGAGGTAGCGGCATGCTGCAGCCTAATGCTTGGCAGGCGCTAATTAGCTTAGGCCTTAACCAAGGTAGCTCCATCGAGATTTGGGTGCGCTGGTGGTAGGCCAGCTGAGCGGCAAAGCTCAACATCAGCAGCACAATCACCGCCATATAAACGGCATACCATTTGGAGCGGACCACCGGGGCCGGGGCAAGCAGATGATCGTCATCCATATAGATGGGGCGATAGCTGCTGGTCTCTTTTGCGGGTGGGGTAACAGCAGCGGGTTCTGACATTGCTTCTGCCAAAGCAGGGGCCGTTTGTTGAGGGGCTGGCTCGGTGATTTCGGCACTGAGCGCATGCGCTTCAGTGGCGGGCATCGCCTCATACTGGATATCTGCTGCTGAGCTTTGCATGGCCATTGCCACAAAATCAACTCTAGGCTCAGCGATGCTGGCGGCTTGCTCGGCAAAGGGGAGCGGCTCTGGGCTGGCGGTGAGTGGCTCAGCTGGAGGGCTATCTACTGCCGTATTGACAGGATGCGATGCTGCTTCAGTGGCAGTGTTTTGTGTGCTGCTGAGCGTTTCTGCAAGCTGCTCGCTTTCTAAGCAGTCTTTGGCATTAAAGACAAATGCGCAGCGCCCACAGCGAACTTTTCCGCGATGGGCTGCTAGCTGCGCTTCCGTTACACGAAAAGCGGTTTGGCAGTTTGGGCAACGGGTGATGTCATTCATATTACTTACGCGTGCCTGATAAACAAACCCAGCCATCTTCGATTTGTGGTGTATTCATGGCAAACCATTGGCTGTAAATAGCGATCACATCATCGGCTTGTTCGGCCAAAATGCCGGATAAGGCAATACGGCCACCTAATTTAACTTTAGCCGCCAACATCGGGGCGAGTGCTTTGAGTGGATTAGTCAGAATATTGGCAATCACCACATCGTAGCTGGCCATCGGCTCGGCATCTGGCAAATAAAACTGAACTTCAACGGCATTTTGTTCGGCATTTTGTCGTGAGGCAGTCATGGCTTGCGGATCGATATCCACCCCAACAGCAGAAGCTGCACCAAGCTTTATACCGGCAATGGCTAAAATTCCAGAGCCACAGCCGTAATCGAGCAAGGTTTCACCGCCTGCCAGATTGCTGTCTAGCCATTTTAAGCAAAGGCGGGTGGTGGGGTGGCTGCCCGTGCCAAAGGCCAGGCCTGGATCGAGCTGAATACTGATCGCGCCAGCATCTGGGCATTCGTGCCAAGTGGGGGTGATCCACAGCCGATTAGAAATAGGGATAGGATTAAATTGGGATTGAGTCAGGCGTACCCAATCTTGTTCCTCTACACGCACCACATCAAATGAAGGCGCGCTTAGCTTTAGGGTGTTGCTGGCCGCGGCCACAATCAGCGCGGTATCGATGTCTTCATCAAATAGGGCGAGCACAACGCTCTGCTCCCACAACTGATCGACTGGCTCACCAGGCTCACCAAAAATAGGCTTTTCTGCATCAGTGCCGGCTGCAGCGTCTTCAATGCTAACGGAGAGCGCGCCCAAGTCAAACAGCGCGTCTGAAAAACGCTCTGCATGGATGGATTCGGTGGTGATGCGTAGTTCTTGCCAAGCCATTTTTGTATACCTGTTAGTGTTCTTCCCCGCATTGTCGCATTCCCCCTTAGTTTTGAGAATGTTTTTACTTGTAATAAGCAGGGATTGGGGCGTGATTGGCTATATCAGCGGTGTTTGTATTTAATCTTTGCTGTTGCTTACGTAGATGTGATGCAGTGCATAAAATGCGATCTACAAACAGTAGGCAAACCTCAAATAAGATTGGGTGCCGCCAGTAGTGCCCCTTGTATCTTGTTCCCTGTGGTGGTTAGCTACTACCACACGAGGTGAAGTGAGCTTGATAGCGCCCTTAAGGCATCGACCTTGTTTTGTAGATAAAGCCCTTCACCTCACTTCTTTCGCC
>NZ_JAWQUO010000026.1:0-60533 GCF_033446605.1 Iodobacter sp. CM08
AAGCACTTGTTTCGCTTCCGAACCAAGCACTCACACTCATCGACTGTATTTTGTTAAAGATCGTCTCGCTGTGACATCACTGTGTGGCTGTGTGTGCTGCAGCGAGAGGCCGAAATATACGGACTGGGGCCGCTTAGGTCAACACCTTGCTTGCAATAAATTAATGAGAATGCGGTAAGTATATGATTTTTAATAGTAATAAAATGCCCCAGCTAGCGCCGGTAAGCTTCATGGCCAAATAATTGTTAAAGCAGGCTTTAGAAACACCGTGTAGATTGCGTACCGATTTGTATATTTCCCCCTAAACCAGAGCACGCTATGCCTACTGATAAGCAGAGTATTAATATAAGCAACGAAATCCGTGTGACTATTTTAAGACTCCACCAGCTGGATGAAGCCGAATGCACCGAGCTGCTGGCTAGCCTGCAAGACATGAGCCTGAGTGATGATAGCTCTATCTGGAAAATCATCGGCCTAGCCCCCGCCACTGGCTCGGCCTGGCAAACGCTTCAAATGGGTGAATTAAAAACACTGCTTGCCTTAGCCATTGGCGACAAACACGCCACGCGGGCAGGCTGTGATTGGGTGCATCACTTCAGCCAAATGGAAGAATCCCGCCGCCGTGTGTATGGCTGTGTGGATGGCCTAATTAACATGCACAAAACAGAGATGTACCATCATTCATTAGAGCTGATGTACGGCACGGAAACGCTGTACCTAGCGATGGACTTATTAAAGCGCAAGCAGCGCTTCTTTGGCTTGGACGAGCTAGGCTTAGATATGTAGCCCGATTCATGCATGTTTACTTGAGAGTTACTACAGGCTGGAATTAAACGTAGCGACTTAATAAGTTGTAGGCGCGCCGGCCTTTTCTCTTTTAGACGTTATGCAGTACCACGCCCTACTGCCGCACTTTTGCCACGCAACGAGCGCGTACCTCTCCCAAACTTCCCTGCTCATTGCCACTGCATGCACGATAGCGCTTGGCATATTGATTGAAATTAGCCCGGGCCTGCTCCAGCGGCAGCTGGATTAGTTCATTGATATAACGGCGGCTGCCAATTTCGAAATGCTGGTAATCAATCGGCGCATCCCAATCGCCGCCCCAAGTCATAAAACCATGCTGAGCAAATAAGCTGACCACCGACTCGCTCACTAAACCGGCGCGGCGTGATTTTTCTGGGCGCAGCTCATTGCGGTTCAGATAGCCCTTTGCACTTGCCGCAGGCAACACATTTAGCCCGCCATCATCTGCAAAGCTGATATATGGGTTTTGCAGCGGATTAATATCTATCGCCACGCCATAAGCATGCTTAGACCAGCTTTTAGCCCCAGTTATTGCCCTGCCATTAAATGCACTGCTGTTATTGGCATTCATAGACAACGCATCATCGCCAGCAAACTGCTCCAGCGGCAAAGCCGAATGAAGTGGAAACTTGGCCTGATATAAAGCCGCAAGCAAAGCCTCTACCTGCGGCGCCAACACATCCAGCACCAACATCTGCCCCTCCGCCTTTTGCCCCTTCATATCCCAATGCAAAAAACGCACTCTTTGCAGGCGCTCGCAAGCTAACGGATTAGCCGCCGTAATCACCCCGCGCTCTTGCAGCAAAGCGCAATCTGCGGGGGTTAAGGGTGCAGAGGCTGCGTATGATGCGATTGGCAAATAAAGAAGGCACAAGAATCGTAGCACTGCCCCTCTCGCACAGATTCTATTTTTGCCAACACTACCCTGCAGCAGATGCATTGCCGCCCCCAACAACGATTTCATCCTAGTTTTTTCCATCATGCAATTCAGTTAAGACCTCGTGCAATACTTCAGCCTTGCTCCGCTCAACTCCAGCGATCCGATAATTAACTCCAGATTGTTGCTGCCGTTTTTGCTCAATTTCAGCTTTATGTTTTAGGGAGAATTTTTTCATTCGCTCACGTAGGGTAGGATCTTCCCCCATTGAAAGCCCCCCTCTTATGCGATCATGATCCCAGTGAAACAATAAGAAATCGAGCCACCATTCCACTTGTTCGTGATTAGGGGATGCTTCTCCCCAGCACACTTCGAATAGCCAATCTTCTATTTTCTGGCTTAAGGTTGTATCTGTTTGTTTGGTACTTAGTGAACGTAGTCTCATCCAAGTTTCTAACAAAAAATCTCGAAGATTGATTGGAGTAACTTCAGTCAAGCGTGTGGCAGCCATAGCTGTGGGTAGATCATTTTGCAAAGGGCGAGGCGTGGGAGACGAGTCCAAATATCGCTTCTGAAATTTCCCCCACAGCACTTCATGTGCCCAGCTAGCCAGCTCAGTGTTCTGACGCGAAATTTTGAAGCACACCAGCATGGCGTCTTGATAGCCTATTAAGACGTCAGTGCTACGATCATCACGCAACATTGCATTTGGCAGATCAAACCAAATTTTAGTTAAGATCTCTTGGCCTTGAACATGGTCATTAGCAATGACACACCCAAGCAAGTTGGCCATATCTACACGTCCTCGTGTGAATGTCTCTATGGCATGAAAACGCGGTAGTGCTTGCAGGTATTCAGTCAGTAACTCATTCTGTTGCTCAGGTGTGTACTGCTTGAACTGGGTCAGCAATACGTCCCACAGTTTGAACTCCTGCTCATCTTGCCAGTCCTCAGCTACGTCAGGGTGTGCCACTAATAGATCTTGATTCAGCAAGTCTTTTAATAGCTCACCTGTCTCAAACCATTGTCGTCGAAGCCAGATACGGTAGGCTTGGGATGAATGCAGAGCAGGGATCTGCTCCTGCAATAGCAGATAGAAATATTCGGGTAAGCGATAGCCCCGTGCAGCCCTCACTATTTTTTTTTGTTCGTCATCCTTGGAATGCACCTTTGGATCAAACAGACCGCGTAATAAGGCTTCCAATGTATCTTGTTGCCATATAGTTAGCGGGTAATGTGCTTTTTCCTTATTAATAAATTTTTCTAAATCTTGATCCAGCCTTTTCTTCACTAGCTGATACGTCCAATACCAGAGTCAAATACTCGCCGGAATGTGCTTGCGCTCGTAGAGTGCGAAAAGTCTCGGGATATCCATGTTGTAGCAGGAGTAGATACACCAAGTCACGGGGATTGAAATCGTGCTTGGCCAAATCCAGCCCGTCTTGCCAGCACAAACATATCTGGTTGTAGAGCCATTTTAATTTGCGCACATCACCTAAAAGACGCCAGTAGACATGGTTTTGCTCAACATGTAGTGGCAGACTCGCATTAATTTTATTCTGCGCAACAAATAGATCGCTGTAGTCCATCTGGCGGAGTAATGGCAGAGCACCGTCTTGCAGTATTGCACTAATAAATCCATGCCATTTCTTTAGTTCAGGGCGGGATTCCAAGAGAGGCAAGAGTGTTTTTTCCACATAGCTCTGCAAGCCTTGATACGTCGCATGCAAATAGACCCGTGCTCCAACAAACTTATCAAGAAACTCATACAACGTCTGACTAGACAGATCACCACCGTGTTGGCGGTGCTGCTCGGCTTTGTGCGCTAATTGCTGCTGGTCGTAGCACAGCACATAGCGCAGCCGAGGCAGGGCAAAGCATTTGTGCAGTGCAAACAGCAGGTCGCATACGCTGCTTGGCTCTGCACGATCAAGATCATCAATCACCACAACCAATCGGAAATTTTGTGGCAGACGGCGATCAAGCTGAGCCTCGATTTGAGTAAGAGCTTCCTCGATAGAGTTGGGCTGGTTATTCAGAGTCAGCTTCAATGGCCCGCCACTTAGCTCCAACGCACCCTGCAAACTACCTAAATAACCTTGCACAGCGCCGCTCAGCTCAGCTCAGGCAAATAATAGTGCTGCTGAAGTTCTTCGAGTAAGCCGAGCACAAATTGCTGGATTAGATCAGTATTACCTGCGTATTTGAGCAGCTCGAAACGGTATACCGCTACCGTGAAATCACTTTGCTTCTCATGCCCGTGCTTATGCCAGTACTTCTCACACAAGTTAATAAAGGAAGTTTTTCCAGTTCCCCACGGCGCTTCCACACCAAACGCAGTGCCATCAGATGCGTGCAGCACTTCATAGCCGAATGCTGTGGCTTTGCCTTTCCAAGCAAACAGATCCTGATCGGCGGAATCAATTGGGGCATCGTGCTGAATGCGGCCAAGGTTGCTGGCAGTTGGTTTGTGCTTGGCGAGCAAACTATCAAATTTGCGCAAGATACAAAAAAACGGGAGGAGCAACAGCCCATAAAGAAGTAACCAAAGAACTGAACTAGGATTAAGAAGCCAATCTGGATACCTAGAGGAAAAAAGCGGAGCGAGTAGCAAGCCTGCAAAAATGCCAGCAGAGGCACACAGCCACAAATCAATCCGTCTTTTACGAAAACACACCCAGCGGTACGTGCCCAACAATAACTGAGTCAGCGACAGCAATATGAACAAGCATGCGACCGGAGCAAGAACTGTCGATAAATTCCAATCCCAATTCCAGTAATTGTTTCGAACGTAATTAAGTAAACCGCTCCAGTCCGTTAAACCCGTGCGTTTCAGCACAACCCACAACACAACACTCCCAAGCAAAATCATTAGCAAGGGCAGGCAGAAATAACTTAACCAGAGGCGGTAATCTGGCTTGGCTAGCGGAGAATCGGTGTTGCGTTCGGCCATTTTTTGCAATCAAATAGTCAGTTTGGCGATAGCTTATACTATAAGTATGCAAGTATCAGGCTTGCTGTTACCACTTCCTGTGCAAGCACACAAAAAAACTCAGACTTCAGACGAAGCTAAGACCAAATCTGGCAAGGCCGGCAAAGACTTACTGCATAACAAGCTGATCGTTAATGCTGACCATCGCCCATATCGTTTTTCACCTTGCACTAAAGCCCCTCAACCTGATTTATCTGACCACCGAGTTTGACCCCACCCCTCCCCCAATAGGACAATGCGGCCAACAGCCTTTCTTTAAATTGTGGTTTTCATTTTTTCCTGGCGCTAAACCAGCACCACAGTGCTGCGCTTTACCGCTCTTGTGTAGCAACAGCAGCTGCATGCTAAGAGAAAAAGGCTCCATGATTAATCAGTACATAAAAGTAGAAGTAAACTATGCAAGAACATCAAGAAGTTACAGGCATCAAACCCAGCCGCCGCTATTCCATTGCACCCATGCTCGATTGGACCGATCGCCACTATAGATACTTCTCCAGACTGCTAACCAAGCACACTTGGCTGTACACCGAGATGGTGACAACCGGGGCGATTATTCATGGGGATAAGCAGCGGCATCTTAATTTTGATGAGATTGAAAACCCGATTGCTTTGCAGCTGGGGGGATCTGATCCGCTGGCTTTGGCGACTTGCGCCAAGCTGGGCGAGAGTTGGGGCTATAACGAGATCAATCTGAATGTAGGCTGCCCTTCCGAGCGGGTGCAAAACGGGGCGTTTGGTGCTTGCCTGATGGCGGAGCCGCGTTTGGTGGCGGATTGTGTAAAGGCCATGAAAGATGTGGTGGATATTGATGTCACCATTAAGCATCGCATCGGCATTGATAATGAAGAAAGCTACGACTTTGTGCGCGATTTTGTAGGTACGGTAGCTAATGAAGGTTGTAATACTTTTATTGTGCATGCACGGAATGCAATTTTAAAAGGCTTATCACCTAAAGAAAACCGCGAGATTCCGCCGCTTAAATATCATTATGCTTATCAGCTAAAACAAGATTTCCCGCACTTAGAGATCATTGTAAATGGCGGCATTACCACGCATGAGCAGTCGGCTGAACACTTAAAACATGTGGATGGCGTGATGATAGGGCGCGAGGCTTATCATAATCCGTGGATTCTAACCGAGGTAGATGCGCTATTTTACGGTGGCGAGGTGCACACGGCATCGCGTGTACAAGTAATGCATGCGATGCGGCGCTTTATTGAGGCAGAAATGGCGCAGGGCTTGCCGATTCGCTTAATGACCCGACATATTCTGGGCTTATTCCAGCATCAGCCAGGCGCCCGCACTTGGCGTCGGATGCTATCTGATTCCAAGCTGCTTAAAGACGCTGACTTCCAGCTGATTGAAAATGCTTTGCGTGAAGTAACTAAAGGCCATTCTTAACATGAAACAAGCTGCCTTGATCCTTGCATTGCTTGCCTCACCCGTATTTGCCACCGAGGTTACACTGCTTGCAGCGATGGGCAGTAAGGCCATTTTGCTGATCGATGGGCAAAAAAAGACCTTAACTGTTGGTCAGCAAGTTGGCGAAGTAAAGTTAGTGGCGCTTAGCAACGAGCAAGCCATGGTCAGCATCGCGGGCCGCCAACGTCAGCTACTGCTTGGGCAAGGCTATATCGCCAGCAGTAAAAGCGAGGCCGATACCGCTGGAGGCCTCACGCTGAGCCCTGATGCTCAAGGCCATTATTACGCCGATATTGCCATTCGCGGCATTAGCCAGCGCGGCGTTATTGATACGGGGGCCAGCTTTCTTTCTATGCCTAAGAATGTGTCGCAAAGTATGGGCATAGAATTTAGCCAGGGCCAAGAAAGCCGCACTCAAACGGCCAATGGCGTGATTAAATCTTGGCAAGTCACCATCCCCCAACTGCGTATCGGCCCCTTACTGCTTTATAACGTGCCCGCCAGTGTGCGCGATCAAGATAATGGCCCGCTTTTGATTGGTAATAGCGTATTGAACCGCTTTCAAATCAAGCGCGAGCAAGAGCTGCTGATCTTACAAAAGAAGAACTACCAATGACAACTTTGATAAACTCCAAGCAAAAGATTATCGTTTTAGCCAGTAATAACGCCGGTAAGGTCAAAGAATTTAACCGCCTGTTTGCCAAGCTAGATATCCAGATTGTCCCGCAGGGTGAGCTAGGCGTAACAGAGTGTGATGAGCCGCACCATACCTTTATTGAAAATGCCTTAGAAAAAGCCCGCCACGCCAGCCGCATTACCGGCCTGCCCGCGCTGGCCGATGATTCTGGCCTCTGTGTAAAAGCCTTGGGTGGCGCGCCGGGTGTTTACTCGGCCCGCTTTGCGGGTGAGCCAAAATCGGATGCCCGCAACAACCAAAAACTCATTGAAAGCATGGCCAAGCAGAGTGATCGCAGCGCTTATTACTACGCCGCCTTGGTCTTGGTGCGCCATGCTGATGACCCACAGCCCTTAATCGCTGATGGCATTTGCCGAGGGGAAATCCTTGAAACCAGCCGAGGTGAGGGAGGTTTTGGCTATGATCCGCTGTTTTTGCTGCCGCAGTTTGCAAAAACCGCCGCCGAAATCAGCGCAGACGAAAAAAGCCAGATCTCGCATCGCGGCAAAGCTTTGCGAGAATTAATCGCTAAGCTACAGGAAACAGGTTTATGAGCGCGGCGATCAATCAAGGGGAAACCCGCTGGGCCACATGGCTAAGAGACGATGCATCAGTGGTGTCTTGTACCGAAAAAGTAAAAGTCATGAATGAGAATTTAGACGAGCTAAAACAAATGGCTCAGGATTTACTGGAAGACGGCCTGCTGATGGAAGTATCGGAAGATCAGATTAAAGCCGTGCTACATAGGCTGGTGGATGAGCTGCATAACCCTTATCAGAAATAAGGCAATCGCATCGATTAAAATCAAAAAGGTCTGTAGCCATAGGGAACGGGAAGAACACAGAGCGCACTAAGAAAAACTGCCTTGCCTATTCACGTAGGGCGGGTGAAACCCGCGTATTTTTCAGTATTGCTCGCGGGTTGCACCCGCCCTACGAATAACGCTTTGCTTAAGTTGATAGGATTGGGGTGCAACCCTCCGTTTACGTAGCTTTTGAGACCTAAATCTGGCGGGATTCACCCGCACTACGAATGATGCAATGTTTACAACGGCGACAGAATGACTAATACCTAACGCTTATCTCTGTGTGCTCTGTGTTCTCATTTATCTCTGTGCCTACAGACCTTTTGCCCGACCTTTTGCTTTATAAAGCCCGCAATACCCATAAGAAGTGAACACCATGCAATCGATCTCCATGCCCATCGGCAAAGCTAACTGGGCGCTTTCTGCCTTACCGCCTTTGGCGCTGTACATTCACTTTCCTTGGTGCATTAAAAAATGCCCCTACTGTGATTTCAACTCGCACGCGCAAAAAGGGGCGCTGCCGGAGCAGCAGTATATTGCCGCCCTACTAGCCGATTTAGAATCCTGTTTGCCGCTAATGTGGGGCAGACCGATCACTAGTATTTTTATGGGCGGCGGCACGCCTAGCTTGTTTTCTGCCGAGGCCATTAATCAACTACTGGAAGGGATACGCGCCAGAGTGCGTTTACACCCCGATGCCGAAATCACGCTAGAAGCCAACCCTGGCACCTTTGAGAGCGAGAAATTTGCTGGCTACCGCGCCGCAGGGATTACGCGCTTATCGATTGGTATTCAAAGCTTTAATGCTGAGCATCTTAAAGCGCTAGGCCGTGTACACGATGATAAAGAAGCGCATCGCGCCATCGAAATTGCCCATCAGCATTTTGATAATTTCAATCTCGATATTATGTATGCCCTGCCTAAGCAAACACTGGCCGAGGCGCTGCTCGATATCCGCACCGCCATTGCCTGTAAATCCACGCATCTTTCGGCCTATCACCTAACCTTAGAGCCCAATACCCTCTTCCACCGCTACCCGCCTGCCCTGCCGGATGAAGATTGCAGCGCAGATATGTCAGATGCGATTGAGGCGGAGCTAGCCGCCGCGGGCTTTGAGCATTACGAAACCAGCGCCTTTGCCCAGCCTAAGCGTCAGGCTAAGCACAATTTAAATTACTGGCAGTTTGGCGATTACCTAGGGATTGGCGCGGGTGCGCACGCCAAGATCAGCTTCCCGGATAAAATTATCCGGCAGATGCGCTATAAGCAGCCGACTGAATACTTACAAAAAATGGCTTCTGGCTCTGCGGTACAAACGGAAGAGCAAATCACGCTAGATCAGCTGCCGTTTGAATTTATGCTCAACGCCCTGCGCCTAACAGGTGGCTTTGATTTAAGCCTATTTGAAGAGCGCACCGGCTTGCCGCTGACTAAAGCGATTCACCAGATAGAGAAAGCCGTTGCGGATGGATTATTAGAGCGCCAGCTCAATCATATCCAGCCTACCTTACGCGGGCAGCGCTTTTTAAATACGCTGTTGGAGCGGTTTTTGCCTTAATACGTACAAACGCAACTCCTCAGGTGAGTACGAAAACCCAAATCTTGAACCACAGAGGACACAGAGAAAATCAACAATTAACGGGGGTTCTCTGTGTACTTTGTGTTTCAAGGTTTAGTTTTATAGGGTGTGCACGTCGTTTTTCTTGCGCACCGGCTTGTTGCGGTGCGTAACGCCTACGGCGTTTTGCACCCTATGTAAGTACACCCTATAAAAACCGAATTGCCTTATTCAATTTGCCATCACCAGCCCCCTGCCTTTATCTGCAGGGGGCTTTTTTATGGGCCATTCATTACAGATAAACGGTGGAGCCAACCATTCAACCTCAAAAATCCCCCGCTACTCGCATGCTTTAGCTAAATCATTAAATGCTGATTAATATCCCATATGAATGAGCACCAGCACAGCGCTATTCAAGCCCGCTAACAGGGACCGCCATCGAGGATGATATGAACAATCAGCAGGGATTTACATTAATCGAAGTCATGATCACGGTGGCGATTATTGGGATTTTGGCCTCAATCGCCGTGCCTCAATATTCAGACTATGTAACCCGCAGCCGCTTAGTTGAATCGCAGAGCAAGCTCAGCGATACCCGTGTGCGCTTAGAGCAATTCTTTGTAAACAACCGCACTTATATGGGATTTGCCTGTGATCAAGCGGCGGCAGGGAGTGATAACTTTACCATCAGCTGCCCCACACTGACTGCGACCACTTTTACAATTAGCGCAACGGGCGCAAGCCTAACTGGTGCAAAAAAAATGATTGGGTTTGGCTTTACTTTGGATGATCTTAATCAAAAAACGTCAGCAATTACCGGCGCCAATGCCTCATCAGGTTGGTCTAACCCAACAACAAATAATTGCTGGGTCAGCAAAAAACCGAATATTTGTTAGGCCACAGAAAATGAGCTCATCCCAAGAAATACACAGGGGTTTTAGCCTTGTTGAAATCATGATTGTACTGGTGATCTTTGGCGTGCTAGTTGCCATCGCCATGCCGGGATTTCAAGGCTGGGTGCGCAGCGCTAAATTACGCAGCTTTGCCGAGTCTTTTCAAACAGCGATTCAAACCGCCAGAGCTGAGGCAATTAATCGTAATGCTTATGTGGAGCTAATTTTAACGGATAGCACAGTTGTGGCGGCCGATCCAACCACCCGCAATGCGCTTACCGTCAATGCCTCATCAACCGCCTCAGCATGGCTAATTCGTGAATGTCCAGACTGCGCCAACATCAGTAGCGCAGGAGTAGGCCCTTATCCCTTTATCCAAGGCAAAGTCTTAGCCGAGGGCGGCAGCAACAATCCGCCTCAGCTCAATGCCAGCGCGACTTTAATTCGATTTGATGGCTTGGGCAGAGCCAATGCTGCTTTTAATTTAATTGTCGCCGATACCTCGGCTGCGGCAACCCCTGCCAGCTGCAGCTTGGCAGGCGCAGGACCAATTACGGACCCAGCCAGAGTATGTGTGGTGCTAGATCGAGGAGGTGGCGCAAGAATGTGTTTGCCCGATGCCCCAGCCACCAACCCCAGTTCTTGCGCAAGGAGCTAAAGAGCATGCGATTTTTGATAAAAGAGTGTTTTAACCCCACAACACGCAAGCCTTTTGTTCCTTATAAACAACGCGGCTCAATGCTGCTTGAGGCCATGGTCGGTATCACCATTTTTTCATTTGGTGTCTTGTCCGTTTTAGCCTTGCAAGGCAACGCCATGCGCCATGTTTCCAGCACCTCCGCGCGTACTTCGGCCATGCAACTAATTCAGCGTGTGGATGGATTAATGCGCGTCAATCCACGCACCGCCAATCTTGATAGCTTTCAGATGACGACTTGCACCTCGGCGTCCGCCAGTTCCGACGCGGGAAAATGGTCCAGAGCCGTGGCAGCTCATCTGCCTGGTGCAACATGCAGTGTAGTCATTGATGCCGATACGCCCGCTGGCCGCAGCATCCGCTGTTTTCGGCGCGCCACCGTCACTATTACTTGGCCAGTTCGGCATGGCGAAGTGACCGGTGTTACCGGCACCTCAGTGAATACGGCAATCAATGTAGCGGATATCCAAACGGTGTGGAGCAACACCCCTAACGGCACGCTGTGCAATAGCTAAGATCACGCCCGAAGAACAAACATCGATTAATCAAAGGTACGAGGCTATGCGCCACTCTAGCGGCTTTGGAATTGTAGAACTCATGGTTTCCGTGGTGCTTGCCTTGGTTTCGATGATTTCTATTTATCAAATTTTTGGGGTGAATGAAGCCTACCGGCGCAGCAGTATGGGCGGCTCAGGCGCGCAAATTAATGGCGGTATTGCCGTAATGCAAATGCAAAAAGATGCAGAACGCTCAGGTATGGGAATTGGAGATGTGGGTGCGCTCAATTGCAATGTGGTTTCTAGAGTTGCTAACCTGACTAACTTCCCCTTAATTCCAGTGCTTATCCAAAGCGCAGGCAACTCGGACAGCCTGACCTTTCTCTACGGCAGCAGCATTCTTGGGGGAGGGCAAGTCGCCCAACTTGCCGATATTGAGCACCTGAATGCTGATGCTCAATTTGCCAATGTTATGGGAGGGCAGAGTATTTCCACGGGTGACCTAGTGATTGCTTGGCAACCGCCCACCCCCACTACTCCGCAAATCTCCTGCCCTCTGTTTCAAGTAAGCTGCACCAATGCCACTCCCTGTGCAGGCGCACCGGCAACAACCGATGGTTTTTCCTTAGGTAATGCAACCAATACATGGAACTCCACCACCATTGGCGCGCCCTTTCCTGCCGAGCTAAGTAAAATGACCCGCCTCTATAATTTTGGCCGACTCACACGGCGCACTTACTGCGTGTATCTCTCCGGCAACAGCAATACTTGCACCGGCTCCGGCACACAAATCCACGGCTCACTGCTTAGCCAAGACGCACTAGATACCACCGCGACTGCCGATGGAACTTGGCAAGTGGCAACAGAAAATGTCATTCAAATGAAAGCCGAATACGGTCTAGATACCAATGCGGATGGTGATGGCATCGCTAATAACGTAAACACATGGCAAAAAGCCGCTCCAGCGCAATGGTCACAGGTCATAGCCGTTCGCTTTGCCGTCTTGGTACGCGCCAGCAACCCTCAAAAACTCAACCGTGCAGGCACTTGTGAGGATGAAAGCAGTAGTAACTATACCGCTGCCACCCCTGCAGATGCATTTACCAATGCCACGGCAAGCTACTACCTTGGTTGGGGCGATACTACTTCTGATCCACTCACCAAGCCCACCAATACCGACTGGCAGTGCTATCGCTACAGCGTGCACGAAACAGTCGTGCCACTACGCAATCAAATTTTATTAAATCAACCCACCACTAGCTTTTGAGGAGGACGATCGCATGAACACGCCACGTACTTCTACCCCCCGCCGCCAACAAGGTCTGGTGCTATTTATTGCGCTGATTGTATTGGTGATCATGACTTTGGCAGGGATTGCCATGGTGCGATCCATCACCACCAGCACCCAAGTTGCCAATAATTTGTCTCTACGCCAAGGCACGACCGCAGCGGCCGATGTGGCACTTGAAACTGCCCGCCAATGGCTCATTAATATCTCCGGAGCAACCCCCGCCACGCTAGATGCAAATTCTCCCACCAATGGCTATAGCGCAAGCAATACCACCAGCCCCATTAGCGCAACGGATAGAACGCAATGGAGTACGGGCAGCGTGTGGGTATGGGTAGCGAATAGCTGCACGCCTAAGCCCTGCACGCCTGCTGCGCTGGCACAAACTGTAGCCAACGCACCTCCTCCAGCCAATAGCATCAATGCCAACGGCTTTAGCGCCGCTTATTTAATACAACGTAGCTGCAACAATAATGCAGCCCCCTCCATGGTGATTGATATTGCAGCGGGCACAAGTAACCCCTGCAATCTGATTAACACCACTAACCTCTCAAAAGAAAAATCCACTGATTTTCGTGTAAGTTATTTAATAACAGTACGAATTCAAGGCCCCAAGAACACCGTCAGTTTTTACCAAGCTTCTTTGTATTAAAGACGCTTTTATTAAGGACCAAGCATCATGAAGCTCAATCTTATTGCCCTGGGATGTCTTGGCCTTAGTGTCAGCACCTTCGCCGTACAAACCGCCGATAAACCCTTATCCACACTGACTTCTGGCGATGTAAAACCCAACATCATGTTTACGATTGATGATTCTGGGTCTATGGCTTGGACGCATATGCCAGATAGCGTCGGTGGCTATGGAACACTCACCACAGCCTATCCTGATTTACTATCTAAAGTGGGCTACCGTGCGTCCTTATGTAATGGCGTGTATTACAACCCAGCCATCACCTATCAAGCCCCCAAAAATGCCAATGGCACTAGCATGCCCGATGCCACGTTTACTGCCGCTTGGTATAACGGCTTTAGCTCTGGCTCTACCACGACACACAACCTTTCTAATGCCTTTTTTGCCTACGACAACACCACTAGTTATGGCCGTGGCACATCAACATCGGTGCAGGCTTTTTATTGGGCTTTAAAATCAGGAGTCACCTTTAATAGTGGCAACCCCGGCCCCCAATGCGCTGAAGTCCCCAGTGGCAGTATCGACACTAACTCGGCCGCCACCACCACCAGCTGGACTAAAGTACGCATCCCCGACACCAGCCTAACTGCTGCCGAGCAAACCGCGCAAAAAACCAATTTTGCCAATTGGTTTAGCTATTACCGCACTCGTTTACTGATGATGAAGTCTAGTGCAGGCTTGGCCTTTTCTAATATAGACACCCGCTACCGAGTCGGCTTTTCTAGAATTGGCCGACTTAAAGTGGGCGACTATAGCAGTGGTATTTTTTTAAATATTAATGACTACGATGGCACGCAAAAAAGTGCTTGGTATTCCAGATTATATGGCACGACGACAGGGCCAGATGGAACGCCGCTCAAACTAGCATTGCAAGCGATAGGCGAGATTTATGCAGGGTCTCTCCCATCCGGTGTAACCGACCCTATTCAATACACCTGCCAGCAAAATTTTGAAATTCTCACTACAGATGGCTACTGGAATGCCACTGGCGATTCAGTTTCTGTTGGCAATACCGACAGCAGCAGCGGCATCCCTAGGCCGATGCTAGATGGTGCAAATCAATCTAATAATTTGGCCGATGTGGCCATGAAGTACTTCAAAACCGATTTACGTACCAATATGGCCAATAATGTGCCAGGTGTACTCGCCTTTGATACCGGCCCAGAAGGCCGCCAAATGATGCGGACCTATACCTTGGGTATGGGCATGAATGGCACGCTTAAATATGTTTCTGATTACGAAACCAATGGCGACGCAAGCGTTAATGATTATGTGGGACTAAAGAGTGGCACAAAAAATTGGCCTACCGTGACCGGTGAAACCTTAACCACGATCGATGATCTATGGCACGCAGGGGTAAATGGTGGCGGGAAATTTTTCAGTGCAAGAGACCCCAATGCGGTATCAAGCAGCTTACAAAGCGCGCTCAACGATATTAGCGCTAGATTAGGTTCGGTTGGTGCTCCCGATGTATCCAATGCCTTTATGACAGCAGCAGATAATAAGGTTTATAACAGCAGCTATAAAACTCGTGACTGGACAGGAGATGTATTGGCCAGAAGTGTAGACGTAACTAGCAGCACCTTCACCACCACAGCACTTTGGTCTGCTCAAGATTTGCTCGCTACCCGCAATTTAAGCAGCAACCCTCGAGCGATTTACTCCTGCACTGGCAGTTGCACCAGCTTTACGACGTTCAATGCTACAACATACGCCAGCAATACAGACATTACCGCAGGTGTGAATAGCTTAAAAACTGCGAACTCCTTAAATGCTGCGCAAATAGCCGCCATTGATGGCACTAAACTGGTCAATTATCTACGTGGCGATCAAAGTAATGAGCCTACAACGGCAGCGCCTGATTTAGCACTCACCACGGCACTATTTCGCCAACGCACCAAGACCCTTGGCTCGATTATTCATGGTGGCGTTTCTTATGTTAAAAAATCTGAAAAAGCCTATGCAGATGCTGGCTATGGCGCTTTTTCTAGAACTAATCTAAGCCGCCGCGCCATGCTTTATTCCCCCGCCAACGATGGCATGCTGCATGCCTTTGATGCCACCACAGGACAAGAAATCTGGGCATTTATCCCCCCCAGCCTACTACCCAGTATGTGGAAACAAGCCGATAGAAATTACGATAGCAATTTCCAGTACTTTGTAGATGGCTCCCCGACCATTGCCGATATCTATGCAGGAGGCTGGAAGACTATTCTTATAGGTGGCTTACGCGGTGGTGGCGGTGAGTATTACGCCATCGATATTACCAACCCATCTGCCACAGTCCCCGCCGCACCTCTATGGAGCTTTAAAGACAGTAAACTAGGCAAAACCTATGGCTTTCCGGTGGTGGGAAAAATCGCAGGGCAGTGGAAAGTATTGCTCAGCTCTGGCTACGACAATAGCGATAATAAAGGCTATGTATTTGTGCTAGATGCCAATACTGGTGCACTAGAAAAAACCTTTACCACCAGCTGCACCGCCACCGATGGCACATGTGGTATTTCCAAAATTGGTGCACTGTTTACCGAGTCTGATGTAGACGACACCATCAAAATGGCCTACGCAGGTGATTTGGCAGGTAATTTATGGCGCTTTGATGTCAATGGTGCCGGAGGCGCTGCCGTTTTAGTCGCCACCACAGGCACCAGCACTTTACGCCAGCCCATCAGCTCAGCACCCTTAATCAAAGAAGTGCCAGCGTATAAGAATGTGGGGGGGATTGCGGCCCATTATGTGAACTTTGGGACGGGCCGTTTTTTAAATCAAAATGATATGAGCACGATCGATACCCAGACCATTTATGGCCTGATTGTTGATCCTAGCCTTGGCTCAATCGACTCCAGCTTTAGCAACTTACGCTCCTCTGGCTCTTTAATTGAGCTCGTTATTGATAAAACCTGCGATAAAACGATTAAAGACAATTTAAATGGATTGGTTACCAGCCTAGATGGTATTGATGGCAACAGCTTATCGAATGTGTGCCCTAACTCTGTAGCTGGGGACTTTAGTAATGGAGATGGCAACTTTGATACCATTACTTTAAAAAGAACCGCTAATACCGCTTTAGGAACAGATTTAACCAGCTGCAAAAATAACACTAAGGGCTGGCGGGCTAATCTGCCAATCAGTAAGGAGCGAATTCCTAATGACCCGTTTCCATTTGATACCTTCGGTGTATTTACCTCCATTGTACCCGGAGCCGATTCTTGCACCCCAGGTGGGATTAGCCGTGAATACAAAATGCCGCTTAGCCTCAGTAAAGACTGGTTATGCGCCAATCCATCCAGCAATGCCTATATCAGTATCGGCAAGAATGTTGACGGCACGCTATCTGACGACCTATCGCGCCGTGTAACCATCACCACCAATAAACTAGACAGTATTTTAGTCAATCCCGACCCAACTAAGCCTTCCACTAACATCGACGCAAAACTCAAGAGACAAGTCCAAGGCAAACGCTCATCTTGGAGTGAAATTCTGCGCTAAACAATCGAGCGCAAAGAAACGTGGGCATTCTGATGAGTGCTCACGCTTTTTTTTTGCCTAAATAAAGCAAACAAGCAAGGCATAAATTAGGTAAAAGCAGCGTAGCATTTTAGCAACATGCATTAGCATTTTATTATATGTGGAATATTCACACAGCAAGCCCTCTGCTTCATATCAATATTTACCCTGGCTTTTCCATTTAAAAACAGTCATTTGAAATCACCGATTATATAAGCAACCGCTTATCCCCAAGAATAGACCGCCAATCAAAAGCTATAAGTACTTCAACCAACTGGCGATTACATCTGCATATCAGCACTATCCCTAACCTTACGACTACCCCCTGAGCTCTTGCTTACTTATCAAGAAGGCTCCAATCAAGGATAGGTTATGCGCTCTACATCTGGTTTTACCTTAATCGAAGTCATGATCACCGTTGCCATCATCGGAATTTTGGCCTCAATTGCCGTGCCTAGTTATCAAGACTATGTCACCCGCAGCCGCTTAGTCGAGCCACAAAGTAAGCTCAGCGATACCCGCGTGCAGCTTGAACAGTTTTTTATGAATAACCGCACTTACGCAGGCTTTCCCTGTGCAAGAACAGCCACTGGATCAGATAAATTCAATCTTACTTGCCCCACCCTCGATGCAAATCAGTACCTGATTACAGCAACGGGTACCGATAAAATGGCAGGCTTTACCTTTACCCTTGATGACCAAGGCATAAAACAAACAACCGCCGCCCCAACAGGCTGGACCAAAGGTGTTGGCTGCTGGACTAATAAGAAATCAGGCTGTTAAGAATGAATCGAAAGCTCCACCCCAAACCCCAGGCTGGTTTTACCCTTATTGAGCTGATGATCACTCTGCTGATTTTTGGCATTTTGCTAGCTCTTGCAGGACCACCATTTCAAAGCTGGGTAAAAAACACCCAGCTGCGCAGCTACGCCGAATCATTTCAAAGTGCTGTTCAGCAGGCACGCTCCGAAGCCATTAAGCGCAATGGCTATGTTGAGCTGCTACTTACAAACAGCGCTATCAGCGCCGTAGGCCGCAATGCCGCAGCAGTTACAGAAAGCACTGAGGGCACAGCATGGTTAATTCGCGGCTGCCCAGATTGCATCAACCTCAACACAGCGCCATTGATTGATGAGCCCTCCTATCCCTATCTTGATGGCAAAACAGTGAGTGAAGGCAATTCGGCCCAATTTAAGCTCAGCGCAAATCAATCTCTGATTCGTTTTGATGCTTTAGGCCGTGCCAATAGAGCACTCAGCCTGATCGTGGCGGATAAAGCAGATGGGGCAAAACTAGATGCCTGCATTACCAAGCCTGCAGATGGCAAAGTCATCACAGGCCCCGCCAGAATTTGCTTACTCGTTGATGAAGGCGGCAATGCACGGCTCTGCCTGCCCGATGCAGTAAGCACCAACCCTAGCAGTTGCGTAAGGTAAATTTATGCGTTCATTTTCAGCCCAACGTGGCTCGATGCTTTTGGAATGTTTGGTAGGTATTAGTATTTTTTCATTTGGTGTGTTAGCACTCAGCGCTTTACAAGCCAATGCCATGCGTCATTCTGTGAGCAGCAGTAGCCGAACCACGGCCACTCAGTTAATTCAGAGATTAGACGGTCAAATGCGCAGTCATGTGAGTACTTTAGACAGCTTTGCAATAGCCAGAACAGCATGTAACACCGCATCACCCCGCTCAAAGGATGCAAAAGAATGGGCAGCAGCCGTATATGACAATCTAAAAGAAGGCGCCATGTGCTCGGTGGTGATTCAAGCTAACAATGCTGACAGCACGCCTTGTTCGCGCCGAGCCACAGTATCCATCAGCTGGCCAGCCGCGCGTGGTGCAAAAACAGGTGTATCTGCAGGTAGTAATCAAGGCTTAAACGAATCAACCACCATTATTGATATCCCGACCATCTTAGAAACCAATGACCCCCTAGAAACAAGGCATTTACGCTGTGGACTATAGAATGCGCCCATCATCAGGCTTTGGCCTTGTCGAAATCATGGTAGCAATTGTGATTTCTCTACTGGCTTCGCTCGCGATTTACCACACCTTTAGCACCAGCGAAGGCTTTCGCCGATCGACCTTAGGCAATGGCAATGCACAAAGCAGTGGCGGGATTGCCATTATGCAAATCCAAAAAGATCTGGAGCGTTCTGGCTATGGCATAGGCTCAAGCCGCGCACTGAACTGCAATGTGGTTTCGCAAAATGCAAACTACACAAACTTCCCTCTTGTGCCTGTACGCATCACGACTGTGGCGGGTGGCTCTGATCAGATTTCACTGATGTACAGCACATCGCCAGCAGGTGGTATGCCAGCCCTGTTTGGCGAGGGGACTACACACACCAATAATGACAATCAATTCGTTAATATCCTATTGGCAAGTCAGTTCCAGACCGGCGATTTAGTCGTAGTTTGGCCAGACCCAGGTAAACAGGCACAAACGGCCTGCCCCTTGTTTCAAATTACCTGCACCAGTGCTGATTGTGTAGGCGCAGGTACACCCGCTGCAGGCAAAGACTTTTTGCTGCGCCATACCGCAAATGCGCTTTGGAATGACACTGCATTAAACAGGCCTTTCCCGGCAGCACTACCAATGAACACCACCCGCTTATTTAACTTTGGCACGATGATTCGCCGCACCTATTGCGTGTATTTAGCAGCCTCTCCCAAGCTAAAACGCAACCCCAATGAATGCAGCATGGCCGATAATAAAACGGATGGCAGCTTGATCAGCATGGATGTACCTAAAGATAAAGTCATCGATGCAAGTAGCTGGACCAGCACCACAGAAAATGTAGTCCAGCTAAAAGCAGAATATGGCTTTGATACCAATAAAGATGGCGACAACATCCCCAATAACGTCAGTGCTGATGGCTGGTCCAAAACGACCCCCAATACTCTTCTTGGATGGCAACAGTTGGTCGCTATTCGTTACGCAGTGCTGGTGCGAAGTAACTACCCAGAAAAACCTGATCGAGCAGGCAACTGCAATGCCACCACTAATACTGCAGAATTAAAATGGGCAGGTGGAGCTTTCAATCCCCCTCCGCTCACCGCCCAACCTAGCGGCACCAGTTGGCAGTGCTACCGCTATTCCGTGCATGAAACCGTGGTGCCGCTACGCAACCAGCGGCTCATCAATCAGCCCAATTTAATCAGCACAGCAGCGCCGTAAGCATATGCACAATATTGTGAAACCCATTTATAAACGAGCACAAATGCCACCTCTAGCTCTGAAAAACACGCAAAAAGGACTGGTACTGCTGATATCACTGATCGTGCTTGTGGTGATGACCCTAGCTGCCATTGCCCTAGTCAGATCAATGATTGCCAGTAACCAAATTGCCAATAATCTAGCATTACGCCAAGGCACTACCGCAGCGGCGGATGTTGCGCTTGAAAAAGCGCGATTTTGGCTGGTGGATAGATCCATACAAGCGCCTGCCGAACTCAATAATGCTTCAGATAAAAATGGCTATAGCCCAAAAAATACCATCACCGGTATCAATGGCAGTGAATTGCCAATGACCATCACCCCCATAGATGGCAATAAATGGCGTGCCAATGTTCCGTGGGTATATGCCAATCCCAACAAGGGTAATGCCCCGCTATCGGGGGCCGATGAAGACAAAGCGGTTAATTCTAGCGGATATAAAGCGGCATATTTTATTCAGCGTAGCTGTGCAAGCGCAGGGCAAAAAACCCCGAATCGTAGCGCTTGTGACATCCAAAAGATGTCGCCAAACGAACCAGAAGCTAACTCTGAATATCAAATGATTTACAAAGTCACCGTGCGAATTGAGGGCCCTAAAGACACAGTTAGTTTTTATCAGGCCACGCTGTTCTAAGCATTTAAGGTAAAACCATGAAAATTATTGCATTTAGTATTCTAAGCATCAGCCTTAATAGCTGGGCAGCCCAAACGGCAGATAAACCACTCTCTACACTGAGCGTCGGCGACATCAAACCCAACGTCATGTTTATTATTGATGACTCAGGCTCGATGGCTTGGAGCCATATGCCTGATGACGTTAAAGACTGGCGTACATCTGCTGGCTACCGTAATGCATTGTGTAATGGCGTTTATTACAACCCACAGACCACCTACCTCCCCCCAAAAAATGCTAACGGCAGCAGCATGCCCAATGCTAGCTTTACTGCGGCGTGGTACGACGGGTTTAGCTCTGGAAGCACCCCAACCTACGATCTTTCAAAATCATTTTTTGCGTATGACAGAATTACTGGGGCCCATGGCTATGCCCCCAATCAAACAGACTCGTTTACCCCCCAACAGGCTAGCCCAGTTAAAGCGTTTTATTGGGAGTTAAAATCAGGCGTCTCCTTTAATCCTTTGATGTGCAGTGAGAGCGTAAGCGACAATAACAATCCACTCCCCATCAACACTACCAATTGGGTAAAAAAATACATTCCAGACACAAGTCAATCAAGTGCCATTCAAGAAGCCCAAAAAACCAATTTTGCTAACTGGTTTAGCTATTACCGCACACGGATATTAATGATGAAATCCAGTGCTGGAGCGGCATTTTCTAGCATTGGCGACCGCTATCGCGTCGGGTTTTCTTCTATCAATAAGCTGACTACAAATAGCTACGACAGGCAAAGTTATCTAAACATTGATAACTACGCAACCACACAAAAAGCAGCTTGGTATGCCAGGCTTTATGGCACTTACCCAGGTGGCGGTACCCCGCTAAAAAGCGCACTGAGCGCAGTTGGGCAAATATACTCAGGCAAGCTCCCAACACGCGATGTAACAGACCCCATGCAATACACTTGCCAACAAAACTTTACCATTCTAACTACTGATGGCTATTGGAACGCGGGTAACAATGCAGGTATTGGCAAACAGGATAACACCGGTAATATCCCTTACCCGATGAGGGATGAGATCAAAAATCAAAGGAATGAAACACTGGCCGATGTGGCCATGTATTACTTTAAAAACGATATTCGCCCTTTAATGGATAATACCGTGCCTGGTATTGATGCCTTCGCTGGAGGTAAAGATGGCGGAGGTGGTGATAAAGGCCGCCAGTTGATGCGTACCTACACGCTTGGCTTAGGGATGGATGGAGAGCTGATAAGAAGTCAGCACGAGCCGCTTTCTGATAAGCGCGTACCTTGGCCAACCGTAGTCGGTGACACCAAAACCACCATTGATGACTTATGGCACGCTGCCGTTAATGGCGGCGGGGAGTATTTCAGTGCAAAAGACCCTAATGCGGTAGCGGCAGGGATCTCTAAAGCGCTCAGCGCTATTGAGGCAAAAACAGCCTCTGTAGGATCTGCCGATGTGTCTAGCTCTTTTATGAGCCAAGACAACCGCTCTATTTACTCCAGCTCGTTTAAAACCATTAGTTGGGCAGGCGAAGTACAGGCACGCACCCTCAACCTAGATACCAGTGCATTAGAAGCCGTTACTTGGTCGGCAAATAAAAAACTAGGCGATCTGGGCCACGCCAAACGTAAAATCTATACCTGCCCGCTCGAAGCCTGCACCAGTCTTACTGATTTCAAAGACAGTAACCCAGCCCTGATCAGTGCCATGACCGCAGGTGTTAACGCGCTAAAAACCAGCAACGGCACACTAAGCACTGAACAACTTGCCAAAAATACCGCTAGCGCACTGATTAATTACTTACGCGGCGATACGAGTAATGAAATACAAACAGACCAAAAAAAACCGAACTCCTTATACCGTGTGCGCTCAGGCAACTTAGGCGCGGTAATTCATGGCGGAGTAAGCTATGTACAAAAACCAAGCAAAGCCTACAGCGATGCGGGTTATGACATGTTTGCACTCAGCAACACTGATAGAAATGCCATGGTTTACGTCCCAGCTAATGACGGTATGCTCCATGCCTTTGATGCGAAGACTGGAGAAGAAAAATGGGCTTTTGTTCCCCCAACCGTCATCCCGAGGCTATGGCAGCAGGCAGAGCGAGCTTATGCCAATGATTTTAAATATTTTGTCGATGGCGCCCCCACCATTGCAGATATACAAGTAGGCAATATTTGGAAAACCATTCTGGTAGGGGGCTTACGTGGTGGTGGCGGTGAGTACTATGCGCTAGATATTACCGACCCAAACGCTGCCCCTAAGCCTTTATGGAGCTTTAATGACCCACGCCTAGGACAAACCTATGGCTTCCCAGTGGTAGGGAAGGTAAACAACACTTGGAAAGTATTACTTAGCAGCGGCTACGACAATGCAGATAATAAAGGCTATATTTTTGCCTTAAATGCTGCAACTGGGGTTCTTGACAACACATTCACCAGCAGCTGCAGCAACAATACCGGCCTGTGCGGTTTATCTAAAATTGGCGTCTTATTTGAAAATAAAAACGTAGATGACACCATCTTAATGGCTTATGCAGGTGATTTGGCGGGCAATTTATGGCGCTTTAATCCCAAAGATGGCAGCAGCGCCTTGGTCGCAAAAACGGGCCTAGAGCTGTCGCCGCAAGCAATCACCACGGCGCCAGTCATTAAAGCTACAGCAGACAAAAACACTTCTAACGAAGCCATGCACTATGTCACTTTTGGAACAGGGCGCTATTTAAACCAAGCCGACCTCGTCAGTAGTGATACCCATACTTTTTATGGCTTATTAGTTGACCCAAGCGCCAGCGTTATAGATTCTGCCTTTACAGCCTTACGCAGCTCAAATGGATTGACTCAGATGCAGTTCATAAAGAACAAGAATAACATCGAACTAACTCGCAACGGTGACATCAATGCGGTTGATACTCCCGAAGCACTTTTAGCGTGTAAACAAAAAATACGTGGCTGGCGTGCCGATATGTTCATCAACAAAGAACGCCTTGCGAACGACCCAATGCAGCGAGGGGAAAAGGCACGATTTTTCACCACGGTTCCAGATGGAGATATCTGCACACCAATCGGTAAAAGCAGAGAATATTTATTACCATTGGAAGTAAGTAGCAATTTGATGTGCTCTAACCCTAAAGATACTCAGTTCATTATCGTCGTGGGTGCGGATGCATTTGGCGATTCATATGAAGATCCAAAACAGATTCCATCAGTGACAACGCCTAGTGACGGCGGCAACAAGGATGGTGATAGCCTCGACATCAAACCAGATGGAACCACTGGCAAGGGAAGGGCCCTGCTCAACGCCGTATTAAAAGGCCGCCGCTCCGCTTGGACAGAGATTGTGAACTGATGATTTAAAACTTAAAGGGGTGCGCATCCCGCATGCACACCCCTTTTAAATTCAAAAACAAAAACATATTTTACAAACTATAATCAAGAAAATTTTGACCAAAGATAAGTTCAAATAAGCTTGAACCCTAATATCAGCAACGAGAAATGACTAAGCCTTAGACCTAATTGCTTATTTATTCTAGCCTTAAGCGACAACCACACCCACTAAAGCCTAAAAAACGACAAATCCTTTCAAAAACAAAAAAAATATACGATTAAGAAAAAACTAAATTGCAAACTATAAATAAAATTTGTGGCGAGGATTGCTATATTGCAATCAATGTCGTTTAATCTGCTTATATTGGTTTAAAAGCTTCAATCTATTGGGCAAAACAGCCCCTAAAAAAAGTAAAGGAGTATGCAGTGGAACGAATCAACTTCAACGGCAAAGCCGCGCGAAAAGTCGCCGGCGGGTTGCTGCTGCTGGCAACGATTATGTTGACAGCTTGTAATGGCGCATCTGGAGATGGAGCTGCATCCGCAGGCACGGGCACAGGGCAAGGCGGCACAAATGCCAGTGGACCGGTTTCTATCTCGGTTGGTCTTAACCCAAATTCTTCTGTCAGCTTAGGCGCACAAACAACGGCAACGGCCACCTTACTTGATTCTAAAAAACAGCCTATTGCAGACGCCTTAGTCACATTCTCTACCGATAGCAAGCAAGCCACCATGGCCCCCTCATCGGGGAAAGTGCTAACTAATGCCAATGGTCAGGCGGTTATTTCACTGACCGCAGCTTCTGTCGATGCCAATGGCGCAGGCAGCTTACAGGTTGATGCCGCTGGGGCATCAGGTGGTAGCTCCTTTACTGTAACTGGCATCGCCAACTACACCATTGGTAGCACCAGCATTTCACTAGAGCCAATTACTCTAGGACAAACAACCATTGATGCTTACGCGACGACAGCGGTTAAAGTGAAAGTACTTATTAATGGCGTGGCATCAACTACACCTCAAACAGTCACCTTTACTTCAGGTTGCGCCACATCAGGGAAAGCAAAACTGGATGCAACTGCTTTAACCATTGCAGGTGAAGCTTCTGCAACCTATACAGATAACGGTTGTACTGGGTCCGATACCATCACCGCGAGCTTAAACATTGGCAGTACTGTACCTCGCTCAGCAACGTTAAATATTAATCCACGCAAATCCAGCTCACTAAAATTTGTATCCACCACCCCCGCTGATGGTGTTATCACCTTAAAAGGTTTTGGCTCAGCAGCAAGACAAGAAACGGCTCAAGTTGTATTCCAGTTAGTCGATGCCAATAACAATGGCATTCAAGGTAAAGCCATTGATTTTTCTCTCGATGTAGGGGTAGGTGGGGTTAGTTTGCAAAGTGCTAGCAGCATTACCGATAGCACAGGTAAGGCAACGGCTATTGTTTTAGCGGGTACTCAACCGACACCAGTGCGGGTAACTGCGAAATCAGATGGATTAAGCTCGCAATCTAATGGCTTATCTATTTCTACCGGCTTTCCAGATATGGATAGCTTGTCACTCTCTGCCGATCGCCGCAATATCAATGGTTGGAAGTACGATGGCGCCACTGCAACACTGACAATGCGATTAGCCGATCACTTTAATAATCCAATTCCAGATGGCACAGTCATCAACTTCATTACCGATGGTGGGCGTATTGGTAGCAACAACACGGGCCAATGCCAAACTAAAGATAGCCAATGTAGTATTGTTCTAAACTCACAAAACCCGCGCCCTGTTAATGGCCGTGTGCATATTGTGGCTTATGCAATTGGCGAAGAAAGCTTCGTGGATAAAAACAATAATATTATTGCTGATCAAGACGCTGAGTTAGTTGATATAAATGGTGCACCCAGCGATATTGGTGAAGCCTTTATTGATGTTAATGAAAATGGGAAGTTTGACTTTGGGATTGACCAACTTGTCGATTTCAATAGCAATGGTAAATATGATGGGCTAGAAAGTAAATACATAGGACCAGCTGATAAATTTGTTAAATCAGACGGTAAATTCAATGGTTCATTATGTTTAAGCTCTTGGAGTAAATGCTCAAGCACCAAGACTTTGCATGTATTTGCTCAAGATATCTTTATTTTCTCTAGTGACACACCATTGATTAATACGGTGAATGACGCCTCCCCTTTTGATCTTGCCACAATGGGCCCCAAAGAAGGAATTCTGCATAATATTGTGATGAAATGTGGAACCGCAGTAGCGCAAACATTTTGGATTCGTGAAGATAATGCCCAAAATGCCATGCCGACAGGCACAGTAATTAGCTATTTTACCAAAGATGCAGGCAGCATTGGTGACCCAGAGCCTGCTCTCCCTAGCTCAACTCAATCACCGGGGCTTAAAACATCAGCTACTATATTTAGCACGGTAGTGAAAGCCCCTAAATGCTCAGACATCAAAGCCCCAGATACTTTTGTATCTGGAACATGGGGAATTAGTGTTGCCGTACCAGATCATGGCGGTGGCTCTACTAAAACCACTAAGGTAAGTGCGAATATTTGCGTTTACGCCTTAAACCCATCTGATTGCAATTAACGAATCAATTCCTAGCTTCAATGCAAAACAGCCGCTTCATCAGCGGCTGTTTTTTATTCCCCATCCCACAAATACACCTTCAAATCAATCTTCCCGCCTTCCCCAAACACCACGCCTTCGCACTGTAGTAAAAACCGTTGTTCGTCATCATTGCCATCCAGCCCACGCGGGCTGACTTTGCCTTGGCCGTTGATCACGCGCTGCCAAGGCACGGGAGTTTCTTTATCGTGCAGGCAGCGGCCAACGAAGCGGGAGTGGTTGGGGTAGCCAGCCAGTTTGGCGATCTGGCCGTAGGTGGCAACTTTGCCGTAGGGGATGCGGGTAACAACGCGGCGGATGGCGGTTGCGATGGCGCTCATAAGCTGACCTTTCAACAAAAGTTCTGTAGACACAGAGGGCGGGAAGAACACAGAGCTCACTGAGAAAAACGAATTTATATGGAACCGAACACGTCATTCCCGAATGCTGGTATCGGGAATCCAGAGGCACAATGCTGACCCTAATCCTGTCAACTTAGCGAAACAAAGCTTGGTTTTTATAGGGTGTGCAAGTCGTTTTTCTTGCGCACCGCCCTAGATCCCCGACAAAAACACTCGGGGATGACGCTGTTGAAAACACTCGGGGATGACGATATTGCGCTGGCTGCATGGGCACAAAACCCAAATCTCAAACCACGGAGGACACAGAGAACACGGAGTTTCACGGAGAAAACCCAAGCCCATTTTTGCTTGGGTTTTCCTCCTGTTCCCCCCTTATTTTCTCCCTGTTCTTCTTGCCTTTGTCCGTGCCCTCTGTATCTACAGATTTATGGTTTTAGCCCGGCTTAATCCTTACGCTCAACCTGGCTTACATCACGCACGGCTCCAGTGTGGGCGGAGGTGGTCATGGCGGCGTAGGCTCGCAATGCTGGGGAGATATAGCGTTGACGGTCAACTGGCTTCCACGCGTTTTTGCCACGCGCTTCCATTTCTGCACGGCGGTTTGCAAGCTCTGCATCATCCACGGCAAGGCGAATGCTGCGCTGTGGAATGTCGATTTCAATGGTGTCGCCCTCGAGCACAAGGCCAATCAAGCCGCCATCGGCCGCTTCTGGGCTAACGTGGCCAATCGATAGGCCGGATGTGCCACCAGAGAAACGCCCATCGGTGAGCAGCGCACACGCTTTGCCCAAGCCTTTAGATTTTAAATAGCTGGTTGGATAAAGCATTTCTTGCATGCCAGGGCCGCCTTTCGGGCCTTCATAGCGAATCACCACAATATCGCCAGCCACAATTTGATCGGCCAAAATGCTGGCCACCGCATCGTCTTGCGATTCAAACACACGGGCGCGGCCGATAAATTTAAGGATGGAATCATCCACGCCAGCAGTTTTTACAATACAACCTAGCGGTGCGATATTGCCGGATAGCACAGCAAGGCCGCCATCTTGGCTATAAGCGTGCTCTTTGCTACGGATGCAGCCACTTTCACGGTCTAAATCTAACTCTGGCCAGCGCATAGATTGGCTAAATGCAATCGTAGTCGCCACGCCGCCTGGGGCTGCGCTAAAGAAGCGATGCGCTTCGCTGTCTTTATCGTT
The DNA here is from genome assembly GCF_033446605.1 of Iodobacter sp. CM08. Classification (NCBI taxonomy): domain Bacteria; kingdom Pseudomonadati; phylum Pseudomonadota; class Betaproteobacteria; order Neisseriales; family Chitinibacteraceae; genus Iodobacter; species Iodobacter sp. CM08. The sequence goes on from NZ_JAWQUO010000026.1 coordinate 28,076, forward strand.
GACACTAATATCCCACTTCGCAAGCGCTTCACCCATAGTCGGCGCATGCACTGTTTTAGCATCAGCGTGGATCAAGCCAGCGCGGTTTAGCTCGCCCAATAGCGCCATCACGCCACCTGCGCGGTGCACGTCTTCCATATGATATTTTTGCGTAGCGGGAGCAACTTTCGCCAAACACGGCACGCCACGGGAAACGCGGTCGATATCCTGCATGGTGAAGTCGACTTCCGCCTCAAACGCCGCCGCCAGCAAATGCAGCACGGTATTGGTCGAGCCGCCCATCGCTACATCAAGGCTCATGGCGTTTTCAAATGCGGCCTTGGTGGCAATGCTGCGTGGCAAAACCGAATCATCATCTTGCTCGTAATAACGCTTGGCAATCTCAACAATGGTACGGCCCGCTTGCAAGAATAATTGCTTGCGATCAGCGTGCGTCGCCAGCATCGAGCCATTGCCCGGCAGCGACAAACCCAACGCTTCGGTTAAGCAATTCATCGAGTTCGCGGTAAACATACCCGAGCAAGAGCCACAGGTTGGGCAGGCAGAGCGCTCAATCTCGGCGACTTCTTCATCGCTGACGCTGCTATCTGCGGCTTCAACCATGGCATCGACCAGATCCAGCTTACGCACACCGCCTTTCCAATCTACCTTGCCCGCTTCCATCGGCCCACCGGATACAAAAATCACCGGAATATTCAGGCGCAGCGCGGCCATCAGCATGCCGGGGGTGATTTTGTCGCAATTAGAGATACACACAATCGCATCAGCACAATGGGCGTTGACCATATATTCAACCGAATCGGCGATCAGATCACGGCTAGGCAGGCTATACAACATGCCCGAATGCCCCATGGCAATGCCATCATCCACGGCAATGGTGTTGAACTCTTTGGCGATCCCACCCGCTTTTTCGATCTCTCTGGCCACCAGTTGGCCTAAGTTATGCAGGTGCACATGGCCAGGCACAAATTGGGTAAACGAATTGGCAATGGCAATAATCGGTTTATCAAAATCGCCATCTTTCATGCCTGTTGCACGCCACAGGGCGCGGGCACCGGCCATATTACGGCCATGCGTGGTAGTACGGGAGCGGTAGACGGGCATAATCATTCCTTGCTACGAGGTAAATCAATCAGGAAAAAATTCAAGTATCTGAATAGCCGTAATGATCATATTAAGCATCAAAGACTGGGTAAGACAGGCGCTCAAGACACAAAACGGCGGATCGACTCTGCGTCGTGAGTGATTTTGTCACCTCAATATGCAGGGCTAGCAAGCCTAAAGGAAATATTCAGGCCAAGTGCTTGGGGTATAATCGGCCCATTTTATCGGAAGGCTGGTTTGCATGCTAATTCATCCGCAATTTGACCCAATTGCCATCCATCTTGGCCCTGTGGGTATCCACTGGTACGGGCTGATGTATTTGATCGGTTTTATGCTATTTTTGTTTCTGGGCCGGATGCGAGCCAAGCAATCCAACCTTTGGAAGCCAGAAGAGCTAGACGATCTATTATTTTATGGCGTATTGGGCGTTATTCTTGGCGGGCGGTTGGGTTATGTGCTGTTTTATAAGCCAGACTTTTACTTCTCGCATCCGTTAGACATCCTAAAAGTGTGGGAAGGCGGCATGGCGTTTCATGGCGGCTTTCTTGGTGTATTGGTGGCAATGTGGGTGTTTGGCCGCAAAAGCAGCCGCAGCTTTTTTCAAGTCACCGACTTTATCGCTCCGCTGGTGCCGCTTGGGCTGGCTGCTGGCCGTTTAGGTAATTTTATTAATGGCGAGCTGTGGGGCCGTGTAACTTCGGCAGATATGCCGTTTGCGATGATTTTCCCACAGGCGCATGACGGGCTGCCGCGCCACCCTTCGCAGCTGTATCAATTTGCACTGGAAGGCGTCACCTTATTTATCTTACTGTGGCTGTACTCCGCCAAACCACGCCGCACCGGCCAAGTTTCTGCGCTATTTTTATTAGGCTATGGCTTATTCCGTTTTATTGCCGAATTTGCCCGCGAACCAGATGATTTTCTAGGCTATCTAGCCATGCACCTTTCAATGGGACAATTGCTCAGCCTGCCGATGATTTTGATTGGCGCGCATTTGTTTTGGTGGAGCAGCAAAAAACCACGTAAGGCCTAAGCTTTTGTAGGGCGGACTTCACCCAAGCCCATCAACTTAAGCAAATATGATGACGCTGTCGCAAGATGGCAAATATTGAATCATCGTAGGGCGGGTGAAACCCGCGTGTTTTTCAGTACCGCTCGCGGGTTTCACCCGCCCTACGAAAGGCGCAGGCTTAGGTGGATAGAATTGGTTTCACCCGCCCCCCATCAAATATTCGAGAAAACCACCATGAAACTACGCTCCATCGCCCTTGTGGCCTCACTGCTAGCCGCTGGCTTTTGCCAAGCGGAAGAAGTATTAAGAGTCTCGGCTATTCCTGATGAATCGCCTACCGAGCTACAACGCAAATTCGCCCCACTTGGCAAATATCTAGAAGCTGAGCTGGGCATGAAAGTGCAATTTGTGCCGGTAACCGATTACGCCGCCGTAGTGGAAGCCCTAGCTGGTAAACGTATTGACTTGGCTTGGCTAGGCGGCTTTACCTTTGTGCAAGCCAATAAACGCGGCAAGGTTACGCCGCTGGTGCAGCGTGAAGAAGACGCGCACTTCACCAGCAAATTTATTACTGCCCGCAGCGACATCAATAATCTGAATGATTTAAAAGGCAAAACCTTTGCCTTTGGCTCGGCCTCCAGCACCTCTGGCCATTTAATGCCGCGCTACTTTATTGAGCAAAAAGGCATTGATCCTGATAAAGACTTCAAAGGATTGCCAGCGTATTCAGGCACCCACGACGCAACCGTAGCTTGGGTAGCCTCCGGCAAAGTAGACGCGGGCGCTTTGAATGCTTCGGTTTGGGATAAATTGGTCGAAATGAAAAAAGTAGACTCAAGCAAAGTACGCGTGTTTTACACCACCCCGCCGTTCTTTGATTACAACTGGACTATCCGCTCTGATTTAGATGCTGGCACCGCCGCCAAGCTTAAAGCCGCCTTCTTAAAGCTGGATGCTAAAAACCCAGCGCATAAAGAAGTGCTAGAGCTACAACGCGCCAGCCGCTTTATTCCAACATCGGCAGAGAATTACAAAGCGATTGAAGAATCGGCAAAGAAAGTGGATTTAATCAAGTAGGGTGGACAAAACGCTTTACCTTGCCCACGCGGGCGAATGCTCAGCGCTATTGAACATCACCGCGTGGCCACAAAAACGTGCCCACCCTACAACTATTGCCCTCATTAAACATAAGTACACCATGTTCCAACTGCAACAACTCTCACTCACGCTTGGCGCTACTTGCGTATTAAACAACATCACGCTTGCCGCCACACAGGGCGAGCAGATTGCCTTGATTGGGCCTTCTGGCGCGGGTAAATCATCCCTTTTACGGCTGCTTGCCACGCATCATCGTCCACAAAGCGGAGAACTTAGCCTCTTAGATTGCGTGCCTTGGCGCTTGCCTCGTGACCAATTGCAGCCATTACGCAGCCGTATTGGCATGGCGTATCAAGCGCCACCGCTGCCTGGCAAAAGCCGTGTGATTACCGCGATTGCGGCTGGGCGCTTAGGCCAGCAATCTTTCTGGCAATCTTTATTGGCGCTGGCTTATCCACAAGATATTGCAGGCATCAGCAGCGTTTTAGCCAGCGTGGGCCTTTCTGATAAATTATTTGAATGTTGCGATACTTTGTCCGGCGGGCAGCTACAAAGGGTAGGTTTGGCGCGGGTGCTCTATCAAGCCCCCAAGCTGCTGCTCGCCGACGAGCCGGTTTCGGCGCTCGATCCTATCCTTGCAAGCAAAACGCTTGCCTTGCTCACCCAAGCCGCAGCGGCGAATAAAGCCACCTTACTGACTAGCTTGCATTCGGTTGATCTTGCCCTGCAATTTTTCCCAAGAATCATTGGCCTACGCCAAGGCACGGTACAGTTTGATTTACCTACAGATCAAGTCAGTAGCGAGCACTTAGCCGCACTCTATGCAGGGGAAATCAACGACGCTCACCCCGCCGAGCAAGACCCGCTGCCCCGAGGCGCAAGATGCTAGCCAGCCGTTTTAAAGACCCAGCCGCAGCGCTGCGTCTGGGCATTACGCTGGCCGTAATTGTATTATTTGCACCGGCCTTTCAGCTCAGTGGCGTTGACCCAAGTAAGCTGTGGGAAAACGGTACTTTAGACCATTTATTTATCTTTTTAGCGGGCTTTTTCCCGCCCGCCCACTCCGCCGATTTTCTGCGCGAAATGGGCCTCGCCACCATTCAAACGCTAGCGGTTGCCACAGCAGGCTCTTTTCTTGCCATGCTGATCGGCATTCCCACGGCGCTGCTCTCTACCGAGGCGCTATCCATCCCTCTACTCACAGATGGAAGACAGCGTATTGCCCGCTGGCTAGGAGTGCCGCTCTTACGGAGTGGCTTACTGCTGCTGCGCGGTGTACCAGAAATTGTTTGGGCGCTGCTGTTTGTGCGCGCCTTTGGCCTAGGCTCTACTGCGGCGGTGCTGGCGATTGGTCTTGCCTATGGCGGCATGCTCGGCAAAGTGTATGCAGAGATTTTAGAATCTCAGCCCAAAGAGCCTGCCGCAGCCCTGGCTACCAGCGGTGCATCACGCTGGCAAATTTTTAGCCACGCGCTATTACCACAAGCCTTTGCCGAGCTATTGTCTTACTCGGTTTATCGCTGGGAATGCGCGATTCGAGCCTCGGCAGTGATGGGTTTTGTTGGCGCGGGCGGCTTAGGCCAGCTACTTGATACCTCTATCAAAATGATGAATGGCAGTGAAGTCGGCAGCCTCTTGCTGGTGTTTTTACTACTGGTCACCGGCACTGAAGCCATCAGCCAAGCCGCACGCAAAATAGCCGATTACTACAAACTATCCATTGCAGCCGCGGCAGCCCTCATCTTCTCCGCCTACTGGCTATGGAGCGATTGGCAACAGGCCTTTAGCGCCAGCAGCAATTTGCTGACCTACCTATACGACTTTTTCCCTGTGGATTTAAGCGCCACTCACCTGCAAAATGTAGCCAAAGGGGCAGTCGAAACACTCGCGATCTCTGCAGTGGGCACCTTACTGGCCCTGTTTGGTGCAGCGATATTGGCACTGCCTGCCGCTGGCCGCTGGGGCGCTTTGCCCAAGGCCATTACGCGCTTTGTGCTTAATTTTTTACGCGGTGTGCCAGATTTACTTTGGGCTGCAATTATGGTGCTGGCCGTTGGTCTTGGCCCTTTTGCAGGCACGCTGGCACTGGCGCTGCATACTTGCGGCGTATTGGGCAGGCTGTTTACCGAAACACTGGAAAACGCCGACCCTCTCCCTTACGACGCTTTAATTTGCAGTGGCAGCCACCGCTTTAGCGCATTTTGCTATGCGCTGATGCCCCAAGTATTTGCCCAATGGATTGCCTACACCCTTTACCGCTGGGAAAACAATATTCGTATGGCCACGGTATTGGGCTTGGTTGGGGCGGGCGGTCTTGGGCAGCAGCTCTACTTCACGCTGTCTTTATTTCAGCAGCAGCAAGCCGCCACCATCATCATCGCCATGCTGATTTTATCTTGGCTGGTTGAGCAGCTCAGCTTGTTTTTGCGGCAAAGATTAACCTGATTATGTCTCTTGCTCATTTTTTGGCGTTGGGCTGGGAATATCAACGTGAATCGAGTTAACTCGTAGGGGCGCTGCTTGCTGCGCCCTGTTCAGCGAGGGCGCAGCAAGCAGCGCCCCTACAGAATATTGGCCTACATGTCGATATATGGCTTTTTTTGAGCAGACATAATCAGGAAGATTGAACTGATAACAGACGTTACGCAGTAAGATCAAAAAATACGCAGTCCACTAAAAACACAAAAAGCACGAATAGATACCGCGTGACCATAGCATGCCCAATCAAGCAGTTATCCATGGGCTCAATCAAAGCATCTTGATGAAAAAGAGTGAAAACATGCCGGTTTGATTGGCTTTTTCGTGCATTTAGTGCTTTTCGTGGTCGAATAGTTCTTGTACAGAACATCAATTAATATGGCGAGATAGGCATCGCCCTCTCCAAAAAACACCAAGGAAAATATGCTCGATCCCACAGTATTAAACGCAGATATCATTTGGTGGATAGTCGCTTGGCTGCTGATGATTTCAGGCCTGCTAGGCACACTGCTGCCCTTCTTACCCTCCACGCCATTTATTTTTGGCGGCATGCTGCTGGCAGCATGGTTGGATCATTTTGTACGCGTTGGCTACGGCTGGTTGACTGTGCTGGGGCTGCTGCTGCTGTTATCTATGGTGCTGGACTATATTGCAGGCGCTTTAGGCGCGAAAAAAGTAGGGGCCAGCCCGCAGGCTATTTGGGGAGCTTTAATTGGCGGCATCTTAGGCATTTTTGCAGGCATACCAGGGCTAATTCTTGGGCCATTAATAGGAGCCGCCATTGGGGAATTCTGGGCCAAACAAGATGTGCTGCAAGCAGGTAAAGTGGGGATTGCCACCTTTATTGGCATGCTGGTGGGTGCCATCGCCAAAATCGCCATCGGGCTAGCGATGTTTGCCGTATTTGCTTTTGCTTGGTGGGTATAAGGGTGAGCGCGTGGGCAAGAAGTTGGTTTACCCACGCTGCATTTTTACAAGATCTAAAACCAGCGCTTAGCTCTGAAATACAAGGTTAAACCAAGCCCAATAACCGCCATTAAACCCAAGACCGCGTAATAACCAAAATGCCAATGCAATTCCGGCATGTTTTCAAAATTCATACCATAAATACCGGCAATTAAAGTTAACGGCATAAAAATGGTCGTTAACACCGTCAGCCGGCGCATTTCTATATTCATACGGTTAGATTGCAAAGACATATAATTGTCTTGCAATGAATTAATTAAATCCCGCAAAGCCTCGCCGCTTTCAATCATTTGCACCACATGATCATAAACATCACGCAAATAAAGCTGGGTTTCATCACGGAAAAAATCCGCTTCATCGCGCTGTAAAGTATTCATCACTTCGCGTAATGGCCATAGGCCACGTTTTACATATTGCATTGTGCGGCGCAAAGCTTGAATTTCTTGCAATTGAGCCGGATTAGGGCCAGATGAAATTGCGTCATCCAAATCCTCGCAGCGCTCGCTAATGGCTTCGAGCACAAGGAAATAGCGATCAACCAGTTTATCCAGCAGGGTATAAACCAAATAATCTGAGCCAAAGCGGCGTAATTGCGATTGGCTGGATTTAAGCCCTTCACGAATCTGATTAAAAGTGCCGCTTGGTTTTTCTTGGAAAGTGAGTACGTAGTTTTTTCCCAAAACAATACTGACATGCTCGCTACTGATTTCCCCAGCTTCACTGACACTCACCAAGCGCACACAAATAAATACATAGCCGTTAAACACCTCAACTTTTGGCCTTTGCTCAGTATTCAGAATATCTTCTAGCACCAAAGGGTGTAGGCCAAAACGACGACCTACCACCTTTAATAAATCAATATTGGCCAAGCCATGCAAATTAAGCCAAAGCAAAGGATGCTGGGGCTGATAACCATGGCCTTCTTCTAGGGAAGTAAATAGCTTCTCATAAAACGCGTCAGCGTCCTGGCCATATTCAATTAAGCTGGCTAAAGTTTGATCCGCAGCACGCGGGCCAACATATTGCATGGTGCCTGGTGCCATTCCCGCCTTACTTGCGGTGGGAACCGTTCTTAACTTACGACGTGTAGTTTCATGCCGATGTTTTGCCACGCGTTTACCTCCTCAGTCAGTGCATAGGCAGTCAGGGGATTAGCATCCAACCAAGTACGATCAACTTCTAATAAGAATTGTTTACTATTAGCTTCACAACGCAACAACGGCAACTCAATATCGGTGCGAGAGCGGCAAAAAATAGCCGCTAGCCGCAGTGCTAAAATCGCCGACCATTCAACTAAATCAATGACATTTTCATCCAGCTTACCTAAGCCACCACGATGGGCTAATACTAATCTTGCTAGTAGAGCCTGTTCGCGCTTAGAAAAACCCGGCATATCAGCGTGCAGCAAAATATACGCAGAATGCTTGTGATAGCTGGCATGCGCAATGGAGCGGCCTACTTCGTGTAAGCCTGCCGCCATATTTAAGCGATGCGCGCCCACCGTATCATCAGCCACCATCGCAGCGTAAAAGCGGCCAGCTAGCTTAGCCACTCTTTCTGCTTGGTAAGGATCAACATGGTAGCGACGCTGAAACTGCTCAACCGAGCGATGACGAATATCGTGCTCTGATTGCCGCCCCACTAAATCGTATAAAACCCCATCACGTAGCGCACCAAAGGTCACCCCCATTCGCTCTACAGCCAGCATATCAAACACGGCCATCATAATGGCAAAGCCGCCTGGCAATACGGGACGGCGATCGGCACGCAAGCCGTTCAGCTGCACCTTATCGATATGCCCAGCTTCTAAAATATGCTGGCGCAACTTATCCATGCCTGCACGGGTAATGCCCAAGGCAGAGAAATCGTTCAGCTCTAAAATATCAGCAATAGAGCGTGCCGTGCCCGATGTGCCAACGGCGCGCTGCCATTGTTCATGATTAAAATCAGGCACCAATGAAAGCAACATGCCACGTGCTGCAAGCTCGGCCTCAGCCAAGCGCTCAGCAGTAATAATGCCATCGGGGAAAAATCGTAAGCTCCAGCTCACGCAGCCCATAGGTACGCTTTCAGTACGAAAAATTCTAAAGTGGCTGCCAGTGATGAGCTCAGTTGAGCCACCACCAATATCTACCACCAAGCGTTTATCCCGAGTGGCAGGCAGGCTATGCGCCGCGCCAATATAAATTAACCGCGCTTCTTCACGACCTGCGATCACTTCTATTGGAAAACCCAAAGCGGCTTCAGCTTGCGGTAAAAAAGTACTGGCGTTTTTTGCCACCCGAAAAGTATTGGTGGCAACCGCACGCACGCACTCTACAGGCAAGCCGCGTAGCCGCTCACCAAAGCGCGCCAGAGCTTCAATGGCCTGCTGCTGGGCCTCAGCTGTGAGGCAGCCTGCGGCATCAAGACCTGCCCCAAGCCTGACGGTTTCCTTTAGGGAATCCAAAGGGAAAAGAGCACCTTCAACTACGCGAGCAATTTGCAAGCGAAAACTGTTAGAGCCAAGATCGACTGCGGCAATGATAGGATAATCAGGCATGTAAATACCGAGATGAGAGCATGGGCGTAACGATAACGTGCGCCCGCCTTGCTGGCAAACAGGAAAATCCCCACAAGTACAAAGGGCAAAGGCGGTTTTGACCGACTTTGCCCTTAAACTGCAGAAAATCCAAAGGAATTAGCTGTGTGCTACACGGTCTACTTCTTCTTGGTTTTTATGACGTACATCTTGCCCTTTTACCAAGAAAATAACCTGCTCAGCAATGCTTACCGCCAAATCACCAATTCGCTCAATCGCTTTCGCAATCCATTGAATTTCTAAAGTAACGGTAATAGCGCGTGGGTCTTCCATCATTACGGTAATTAATTGGCGTTGCAATGAACGATATTCGTCATCTAAACGCTCATCCGCACGTTTTACATTGGTGGCAGTTACCGCATCCATACGAGCAAAAGCATCTAGTGCTTTAGAAAGCATATCAATGGCGTGCTCAGCAATATGGTTTAATTCATTAAAGCGTGGAACTTGCAATCGGCCTGATTCATAAATGTTTTTGGCACGTTTGCAAATGCGCGCGGCTTTATCGCCAATACGTTCTAAATCTTCAACTGCTTTAATAACAGTCATCACCATGCGTAAATCAGATGCGGCAGGTTGACGGCGTGCAATCATATGAATACACATATCGTCGAGCAAAACGTGCATATCATTAACACGATTTTCTTCTTCTAATACATGATTGATGATGTTTAGATCGCCCGAGGCCAAAGCCTGCATCGCCTGACGCACTTGTTCTTCAACTAGGCCAGCCATGCCCATTACTTGTGAGCGAATTTCTTCTAGCTCGGCATCAAATTGTTTGGAAATATGTTCAGACATTCGAGGAATTCTCCTGCAGTTTAAGCTCGTCGTAAAATAACATAATTATATGACTATTTTATTGCATCTTTCTGAAAACAGCTAAAGCACTGACTATGTCTTTATAGCATCATTAGATTATAGCCATGTGGCATTTTTAAAAAAAGCAGCAAGCCATTTATATTCAAAGGCTTGGCTTACTGCCATGCACAAGGCATATTAAATATTAACTACAATTATTTTAATACTTGCACACCTTTGCTTGTGCCTAATAACAGCACGTCGGCACGGCGATGCGCAAATAAACCATTAGTCACCACGCCCACAATTTCATTAATTTGGCTTTCTAATTGATTGGCTTCGCTAATTTGCAAGCCATGCACATCTAAAATGATATTGCCATTATCTGTAATCACCCCTTCACGGTAAGCTGGGTGGCCACCTAATTTAACCAATTGCCTAGCCACATAAGAGCGAGCCATTGGAATAACTTCTACGGGTAATGGAAACTTACCCAAAACATCCACTAATTTGCTGCCATCAGCAATACAAATAAACTGCTCTGCCACCGCAGCTACAATTTTTTCACGTGTTAAAGCCGCACCGCCGCCCTTAATCATTTGCAATTGGCGGTTAATTTCATCCGCTCCATCCACATAAACGGGTAAACGATCCACCGTATTTAACTCAAAGACAGGAATACCATGTGATTTTAACCGCGCGACACTCGCCTCTGATGAAGAAACAGCACCTTGAATTCGATCTTTCATGGTAGCCAGTGCATCAATAAAATAATTAGCAGTTGAGCCTGTACCCACCCCAACAATGCAATTATCTGGTACATATTCAAGCGCTGCACGGCCAACGGCTTGTTTCAATTCATCTTGGGTCATTATGATTTCCTTTTAGGATTTGATATTACACAGCAATGGCAAAAGTAAATCGTTCCGCATAACATCTTTAGGATAATTAATTAACAAAAACATTGTAACCCGCTAGAGCGCTATCGCCTTGTGGCTAATCAAGGCAGAGTAGCAAGATAATGGCGAATACCTGAAAGCAGCATTTCTACCGCAATTGCCGTTAAAATTAGCCCCATTAAGCGCTCAAATGCCGTGGTAACCCGCTCCCCCAGCAGCAAGCTAATTTTTTCTGAGAAAGCCAGCGTTAAACCACACACTAACATCGTCAGTGCCAAAGCACCTATCCATTCCCATAACCTTGCCGGTTCCCTCGAAACCAACAGCAGCACGGTTGCCAAGGCCGATGGCCCTGCCAAGAGAGGAATGGCTAGCGGCACAATAAATGGCTCGCCCTCTGAGGTATCACCAAACACGCCCTCTGGGTGCGGAAAAACCATCCGCAGCGCAATCAAAAACAAAATCACCCCACCCGCAATACCGAGCGATGTTTCAGATAAATGCATCAGCTGCAAAAACTGCTGACCAAATAGCATAAAAGTAACCAGCACACAAAAAGCCACCGACACTTCTCGCAAAATCATGCGTGTTCGCCGTGCTTTGGGCACTTGTTTCATCAAAGAGACAAAGAGAGGAATGCCACCCAGTGGATCTGTCACAAGGAGCAAAAGAATAAAAGCCGAAGCAAAAGAAGAAGTTTCCATAGCCCAGATTCTAGCGCGTCCCAAAACAAAAACCCATTGGGAAAATCATGGTGTACCACGGCTAGCCATTAGTCAGCCCAGCAGGCATGACAATATTTGACAGGCCATAGTGAACAAAGCATAGGAATTTAGGCTCATTAGCTGAAGTTAATCTTGCACTTGCTTAACCAAGGATAAAAATCATGGCTTTAACCGAAAAAGATATTGCGCTTGTAAAAGAAACACTGGCCCTTGTACTGCCGATTGCCGACACCGCGGCCGAGATGTTTTATCAACATTTATTTGAAATTGCCCCCGAAGTAAAACCCCTTTTTAAAGGCGATATGAAAAAACAAGGCGCAATGCTAATGGGCAGCATCAAGCTGGCGGTAGATAACATCAACAATCCAACCGTTTTATTGCCCGCCATACAAAAACTAGGCGAGCGGCACGCTCAATACAATGTGCAAGAAGAACACTACACCACCGTGGGCAAAGCCTTGCTTTGGACTCTAGAACAAGGTTTGGCAGATGCATTTACCGATGACGTTAAAAAAGCATGGGCAGCAACTTACACCACCTTAGCCTGTGAAATGATCAAGGCCCAACAAAGCGTAGCGTAATGAAGGCGTGTAAAAACATATAACTGAAGCCTAGCAAGCTAGCCTTGTATGCATTTTGCGTATGCAGTAAGAATATATTTTGGAGTAAGTGTAATGATTTATACATTGATCAATGTAGAATACTTTCTTGAAAAAAAGCAAAAACTTAAAATAATATTTCAAAAAACCATGCAAGTTTAGAGAGAAACCATGCTTTTCCACCCAACAACTGTTTTAAAAAATAGTCTAAAACTAAGTTACCTTAGTCTGATTTGCGCTTTAACTGCCTGTGGCGGCTCGCAAGAAGACAGCGGTAACGCATTTAACGAGGGTGCAATACCTTCATCCAAAGTTTATAAAGACATGTGCGCCGCACCACGGCGTGGCACAGATCCTTACAATGGCAATCGCAGCTATCCAGATCGCCAAGGCACACTCAATGATGAAAAAAACTGGCTGCGCTCATGGGTTGATGAAACCTATCTTTGGTACCGCGAAGTCCCTCAGAAACTGAATCCTGCCTCTTACAGCAGCGCCATTGATTATTTTAACGCACTGAAAACATCAGCCTTATCCCCTTCCGGTAAAGCCAAAGATCACTATCACTTTACTGAAAATACAGACGAAGCTAATAAACAAAGCCAATCCGGTATAGAGCTTGGCTATGGTATGGCGTTTTCTTTTGTAGCAAACCAGCCGCCACGCAAGCTGATTGTGGCCTACACCGAGCCAAACTCCCCCGCTGCTTTGGCAGGCATTCAGCGCGGTATGGAAATTGAATCTGTCGATGATGTTGATTTGGCCAATAGCAGTAATGTAAATGCACTTAATTCTGGGTTATTTCCAAAAAGTGCAAATCAAAGCCATACTTTTATATTTAAGAATTTAAATGGCCAAAGAATATCTAAAACATTAATTGCAGCCGATATTCAAACAACGCCGGTGCAAAATGTAACGAGCTTTGATACCAATACAGGGAAAGTCGGCTATATGACATTTAATAGTCATAATGCTGTTTCAGAAAAAGGCTTAATCGATGCGGTAAATCGCTTAAAAACAGATGGCGTAAGTGATTTAATTCTTGATTTGCGCTACAACGGTGGCGGCTTGCTGTATGTGGCCGATGCATTAAGCTATATGATTGCTGGCCCGCTACAAACACAGGGCAAAACTTTTTTTAAATTAAAATATAACGATAAAACGCCTGTTGATCCAAATAATACATGGCCTTTTTATCCAACCTCCTCCAGCTTTAGTGCACTACCTAGCCTAAATTTAAACAAAGTGACTATTTTAGCGGGTAGTGGCACTTGTTCCGCCAGTGAGGCCATTATTAATGGCTTACGTGGTATCGACGTGAAGGTGAATCTGATTGGCGGACAAACCTGCGGCAAGCCTTATGGCTTTATTCCACAAGATAATTGCGGCACCACCTATTACACCATTCAGTTTCAGGGTGAAAATCATAAAGGCTTTGGTGATTATTCAGATGGCTTTAGCCCCACTTGCCAAGTAAGTGAAGATTTCAAGCAGCCGCTCGGTGATAAAAATGAACGGCTGATTGCTGCAGCCTTAAATTACAGAACAACGGGATCTTGCCCAGCGAATGGCCAATCCCTTGGCCAATCCAGCACCGCAAACACCCTGCTACGCCCAGCAAGCAAAGAAATCATGCGCTTGGAGCGGCCTAAGTGATGAATCGCTGGCTGATTTGCTTACTATTAACTGGCTGCCAAGCCTTGGCCCAACCACCAGTAGCAGCTGTGCTCGCAGAGCCAAGCCCAGAAGTGAATCGCTTAGTGGCCGAGCTTTTGGGAGTTGCTGAGGTGAGGCTAGCCAATGATGCGCTAGTGCATGACAGCCAGCTGCTGATTGAGCGTAGCAAGCTGCAAGGCTTGAGCTTGGAAAAACCTGAGTTATTTAAGCTTAAGCTGATCGGTAAGCACTGCTGGTTAAGCCGCGTCAGCACCGGCCAAACCGCCGAGCTTAAATCAGCCAAGTGCATTGCAAAGTAAAAAACCGGCCTAGCAGAGTGATCTGCTAGGCCGGTTTTTTAGGAGTAAGCCTGATTTGCAATCATGTCACGCGTGGGCACAAAATCGTGCCCACCCTACATTACTTTGCATTTGTAGGGCGGGTAAAACCCGCGAGTAATACTCCATAAATACACGGGTTTCACCCGCCCTACTATATTAATCATGCGTTTGCAGAAGAGACATCGCCAGAAAGCTTTGTTTTCTCTGTAAGCCTCTATGGTTTAAGACTTAACCCTACACATCTATTAGCCTCTGGCCCCTTACCAAGCGCCTAAAAACTCCAACATCCCTTCTGCGGCTTGGCGGCCTTCAAATACGGCGCGTACCACCAAATCTGCACCACGGACTTGATCGCCACCGGCAAACACTTTTGGATTGCTGGTTTGGTGCTTTAAAGCTTGCTTTTCTGGGGCGATAGTGCGGCCACGGCTGTCTACCTTAATGCCCTGCGCTTCAAACCATGATGCCGCTTCGGCTTGGAAACCAAAGGCCACAATCACATGATCGCATTCGATGATTTGCTCAGAGCCAGCCACTTCTACCGCTGCTTGGCGGCCATTGGCGTCTGGCGCACCCAGCTCGGTTGTAACCAGTTTTAAGCCTAGGCTGCCGTCGCTGTTTTGGATAATGCCAACCGGCTGGCGATTCCACAGAAACTCAACGCCTTCTTCTTTGGCATTCAACACTTCACGTTTAGAGCCTGGCATATTGGCTTCATCGCGGCGATAGGCGCAGATTACCGATTGAGCCTGCTGGCGAATCGAGGTGCGGTTACAATCCATGGCAGTATCACCACCGCCTAACACCACCACGCGCTTACCGGCCATGCTGATGTAATCTTCCCCAGTTGGCAGGGTAGCCATGCTATTTCTGACGTTATTAATTAGAAACGGCAGCGCTTCCATCACGCCAGGCAACTCTTCACCTGCAAAGCCGCCCTTCATATATTTGTAAGCACCCATACCCATAAATACGGCGTCGTAATCCCTCAGCAAATCTTCAATCGTAATGTCTTTGCCGATTTCGGTATTTAAGCGAAACTCGATGCCCATCCCTTCCATAATTTCACGGCGGGTTTGCATCACTGATTTTTCTAGCTTGAACTCAGGAATACCGTAGGTGAGCAGGCCACCAATTTGCTCGTAGCGATCAAACACCACTGGCTGCACGCCATTACGAATCAGCACATCGGCACACGCCAAGCCCGCCGGGCCAGCGCCAATTACGGCAACCTTTTTATCGGTTTTCACCACGCCGCTCATATCTGGACGCCAGCCTTGCTTAAAGGCTTCGTCGGTAATGTATTTTTCTACCGAGCCAATCGATACCGCGCCAAAGCCACCTTGATTAAGCGTACAGGCCCCTTCACACAGGCGATCTTGCGGACAAACGCGGCCGCAAATTTCTGGCAATGAGTTGGTTTTATGCGATAGCTCAGCCGCTTCAAATAAGCGGCCTTCATCCACAAGCTGCAGCCAATTGGGAATGTAGTTATGCACTGGGCATTCCCATTCACAGTAAGGATTACCGCAGCCTAAGCAACGCGCCGCTTGCTCACCAGCATCCGGCTGGCTCAGTGGCTCGTAAATTTCTTTAAATACAATCTTACGCGCAGCAGCTTCAACCTTCTCGCCTGGGTTGCGCGCAACCTTCATAAACTGGAATACATCTGACATGATCTAAACCTCGGTATTGAAATCTGAGGGTGATGAATAGGGGACAGAATGGTAGGGTGGGCACGAATTTGTGCCCACGCGGATTAGCCAGCGGCCCCACGCGTGGGCAAAATCGTGCCCACCCTACTCTCTATTAGTCTTTTAACAGATCATCCAACTTGGCGGCCTTAGGTTTCACCAGCCAGAAGTTATCCTGAGCCTCATCAAAATCGGCCAGAATATCAATGGCGCGAGTCGATCCGGTTAGCTTGGCGTGATCACGTAATTTGCCGCGCAGGAAAGCCCGCACTGCACCGTAAGACTCACCATTGATCAGGTTAATATCCACCAGCTCATTATTAATACGGTAAGCAAAACGCTCTTTAGGATCGTAAACCAGAGCAAAACCACCCGTCATGCCCGCGCCAAAGTTGTAGCCGGTTTCACCCAGCACAATCACGCAGCCGCCCGTCATATATTCGCAGCCATGATCGCCAATGCCTTCAACAATGGCTGTGGCTCCCGAGTTACGTACCGCAAAGCGCTCGCCCGCCATACCTGCCGCAAATAGCTCACCGCCGGTTGCGCCGTAAAGACAAGTGTTACCCACAATCACAGCCGCATGCGATTCAAAATCAGAGGCTTTCGGTGGATAAATCACCACGCGCCCGCCGCTCATGCCCTTGCCGACGTAATCGTTAGCATCGCCTTCCAGCTCAATCGTCAGGCCCTTGGCATTCCATACACCCAAGGATTGCCCAGCCGAGCCGTTTAATTTGATATGCAGGCAGTCATTCGGCAGGCCTTCTGCGCCGTGCGCCTTGGCAATTTCGCCAGAGAGGCGCGCGCCGATGGAGCGATGAATATTGCGCACTGCGTATTCAAATTTTTGCGGCGTTTGGTTCTTAATGCCAGCAATGGCGTCTTTCACCATTTCTTCGGCCAGCTCACCCTTATCAAAGGATGGATTGCGCTCTTCTACGCAAAAACGCGGCTGCGATTCTGGAATCGTGCCTTGGCTAAGCAGTACGCCCAGCTTCAGACGGCCTTGGCGCTCAGTTGTACCCGCTGCTAGCTCCAGCATTTCGCTGTGGCCGATTAAATCAGATAACTGACGTACCCCCAGCAATGCCATCCATTCACGGGTTTCTTGCGCAATAAAGGTAAAGTAATTCACTACCATTTCTGGCAGGCCAATAAAGTATTTAGAACGCAGCTTGATTTCTTGCGTGGCTACACCGGTTGCGCAGTTATTTAAGTGGCAAATACGTAAGAATTTACAACCCAACGCCACCATCGGGCCTGTACCAAAACCAAAGCTTTCTGCCCCCATCATGGCGGCTTTCACCACATCCAGACCGGTCTTTAAGCCACCATCAGCCTGCACGCGCACGCGGCCACGCAAACCATTGGCACGCAAGACTTGCTGCGCTTCGGTCAAGCCCAGCTCAAATGGCGTACCAGCGTATTTAACCGAGGCCAAGGGCGATGCCCCTGTACCACCGTCGTAGCCAGAAATGGTAATCAAATCGGCGTAAGCTTTAGCCACACCTGCGGCAATCGTGCCCACACCGGGTTCTGCCACCAGCTTCACCGAAACCAGCGCATCTGGATTAACTTGTTTCAAGTCAAAAATCAGCTGGGCCAAGTCTTCAATCGAATAAATATCGTGATGCGGCGGTGGGGAAATCAAAGAAATCCCAGGCTTGGAGCAACGCAGCTTAGCGATCAGCGGGCTGACTTTATCCCCTGGCAACTGGCCGCCCTCACCTGGCTTAGCGCCTTGCGCCACCTTGATCTGCAAGACTTCGGCATTCACCAAATAATGCGGGGTGACACCAAAGCGGCCAGAGGCCACTTGCTTGATCTTGGACATTTTTACCGTGCCATAACGCGCCGGATCTTCGCCGCCCTCACCCGAGTTCGATCTCCCGCCTAAGCGGTTCATCCCCTCGGCCAAGGCTTCATGCGCTTCTGGGCTGAGTGCGCCCAAGCTCATGCCTGCAGAATCGAAACGCTTCAGAATCGATTCAACGGATTCCACTTCATCCAGCGGAATCGCCTTGGCAGGATCGAGCTTCAGCCCCATTAAATCGCGCAGCATGGCTACCGGACGCTTATTCACCAGATCGGCGTACTTGCGGTATTCCTTGTAATCGCCATTTTGCACGGCTTTTTGCAGCTGCATCACCACATCGGGGTTGTAAGCGTGGTATTCCTCGCCAAACACGTATTTCAACAAGCCACCCTGCGCAATGGGGCGCATGGTATTGAAAGCCAGCTTGTTTAACTTGCCTTGATCTTCTTGGAAATCAGCAAAATTAGCGCCAGAAATCCGTGAAACTGTGCCGTTTAAGCAGAGATCAACCACTTCTTCATTCACGCCAACGGCTTCAAACAATTGCGAGCCGCGATAAGAAGCAACGGTTGAAATGCCCATTTTAGAGAGAATCTTCAACAAGCCTTTATTAATCCCCTTACGGAAATTATTGCAGGCTTTCTCTAGTGGCAAATCAATCTGGCCGATCTCTACCAGCTCTTTAATCGTCTGGTAAGCAAGGTACGGGAATACCGCCGTAGCGCCATAGCCAATCAAGCAAGCAAAGTGATGCGGATCGCGGGTAGTCGCGGTTTCCACCACAATATTAGTCAGGCAACGTAAACCTTCATCCACCAGCATATGGTGTACCGCGCCTACGGCAAACAAGGCAGGAATCGGCAAACGGCCTTTTTGAATGTTTTTATCGCTTAACACCACCACCACGGTTTTTTCATCGCGCACACTGACAAGCACAGACGCACGCAGGCTTTCAACGGCAGCTTTTAAAGTGCTCGTAGCGGGGTCAAACGTAATATCAAAGAAAGCAGGTTTGTAATCGGCATCCTGCATGGTGGTCAGCGAATCAAACTTATCCGATGACAACACTGGCGAGCGCACTTCTAAACGGCTGGCGTTAAATTCTGTTTCTTTAAACAGATTGCGCTCAGGGCCAAAACAGGTGTTCAGCGACATCACAATCGCTTCACGAATCGGATCAATCGGCGGATTAGTCACTTGCGCAAACTGCTGGCGCAGATAGTCATACGGCGAGCGTACTTTCTCGGATAACACCGCCATTGGCGTGTCATCCCCCATCGAGCCAATCGCTTCTTGGCCATCAGCCGCCAGCACGCGCAAGATTTGATCGCGCTCTTCAAAAGTCAGCTGAAATTGCTTCTGGTAGGTCAGCAATTGCTCACGGCTCATCGCTTCTAGCGGTGAGTTGTCTTCGGCCAGCTCTAAATGCTGGGCGTGTTTCTTTACCCAAGCACGATAGGGTTGCGCTGTTTTTAAGCGGTTATCAATGGTTTCGGTGTCTAAAAACTCACCATTGCTTAAATCCACCGCCACAATTTGGCCTGGCTTAACGCGGCCTTTCTTCACTACGTCTTCGGGCTTATAGCCCCACACGCCAATTTCAGAGGCAATCGTCAGGTGGCGATCTTTAGTAATCACATAACGCGCTGGGCGCAGGCCATTGCGATCGAGGGCACAGCCTGCGTAACGGCCATTCGTCCAAACGATACCGGCTGGGCCATCCCATGGCTCCATATGCATGGAGTTGTATTCGTAAAATGCGCGTAAGTCGCGATCATTGCTATCGACGTTTTGCCATGCAGGCGGCACCAGCATACGGAAAGCACGGAATACATCCATGCCGCCCATAAGTAAGCCTTCCAGCATATTGTCCATCGACATGGAGTCAGAGCCATTGGTTTGAACAATCGGGCGTACCGTGTCCATATCCAGATACTCGCTATCCATAATCGCTTCACGGGCTTTGGCCCACAAACGATTACCGTGCAGCGTATTGATTTCGCCGTTGTGCGCCAGATAGCGAAAAGGCTGAGCCAGTTTCCACTGTGGCCAAGTATTGGTTGAAAAGCGCTGGTGATATACCGCCAGTGACGATTCAAAACGTGGGTCTTTCAAATCCAGATAGAACTCTGGCAGATTATCCGGCGTAACCAAGCCCTTATAAGACAGCACATGCGGGCTTAAGGTTGGCATATAGAAAGCAGCATCGTCAGTACAGGCTTTTTCTGCCACACGTCGTGCTTGATAGAGCTTACGCTCAAACACTTGGCTGCTCATCCCCTCTGGCGCATTCACAAATAGCTGGCCAATGGTCGGCAGTGTTTGTAAGGCGTACTCACCACAGGCTTCGATATTCACTGGCACACTGCGGACACCCGCAACCGCCAAGCCCTGCTCCTCCATCGCTGCAAAGAGTTTTGTTAATGTTTCTGCTTGGCTATAGAACACAATCCCTACAGCGTATTCATCGGCCACCGTTAGCTTATTTTCTGCGGCCACGGCACGCAAAAAGCTATCCGGTTTTCGAAACAGCAAACCACAACCATCGCCTGATTTTCCATCAGCGGCAACGGCTCCACGGTGTGTTAGACATGCAAGAGAGCTAATTGCGGTAGAAACCAGCCAATGCGACGGCTTGTCATCCATTTGAGCAATCAGGCCGAAGCCACAACTATCTTGTTCGAACGTCGGGCTATACAACGTGCCCTTTAACCAGCCTTGTCGATCCATCACAAAACCCTTAGGGGAAGCAGAAGTTTTTAATATCAATTTGCGGCGAAATGGCCTTGATTCTATATGCCAAACCCAAAAAGGAGCAATGTTTTCAAGCAGGAAATCCCTTATATGCACACATTAAAAAAATAAGGGTTTTTACTTACTATTGTTACTGACGCATTTCAAAAGAAAACAAAAAGCGAGGGGAAAGAAAAACAATATTATCTTTTTAACTTCATCAGACTCCACTGGTAAATGCCATATCACAAACTAGAATTAAGCGACCCACTTTGCCCAAAGACCGCGGAGGCTCGCCATGAAGCCGCAATTCCCTTTACGCCCTCTAGTACTGGCTATTTCAATAGCCTTACCGCTACTAGCAGGCAGCCCCGCCTATGCCAACCCTGAAGGAATGCAAATCATTCATGGCTCGGCAGATATCCAGCAAGTGGGCAAAATGCTCACTATCAAGAACACGCCCAACGCAATCATTGAGTGGCAAAAATTTAATATCGCCAAAGATGAGGCGACTCGATTTCAGCAGGAATCCGCCAAAAGCATCGTGCTAAATCGTGTTAGCGGCGTAGATCCTTCGCAAATTCTGGGCCAGCTTAGCTCTAATGGCCGCCTATTTCTGATTAACCGCAATGGCTTGCTCGTTGGTAAAGATGCACGCATTGATACCGCTGGTTTTATTGCATCTACCCTTGATATCAAAAACGATGACTTCCTAAATGGCCGTTATCGCTTTGCAGGAGAAGGCGGCAAGATAGCCGTGGAAGGGGTAATTCGTAGCCAAAATGGCGATGTTTTCTTAGTTTCACCTGATATTAAAAACAGTGGATTGATCGAGTCAAGTAATGGCAATGTCGTGCTTGCAGCAGGAAAATCAGTTGAAATCGTCAGCCTAGGACTAGAAGGCGTGCGTTTTACCTTACAAGCACCAAGCGATAGTGTAATTAATCTAGGCCAAATCAAAGGCGATGCTATTGGGCTATTTGCAGGCACCCTAAAACACAGCGGTGAGATCCGCGCGGTGCGTGCCGAGCAAGTAGGAGGCAAGGTTTTGTTGCGTGCCAGCGATAAAATCGAAACCAGCGCAGGCAGCCGCATCGATACCAATGGGGCAGTTGCTGGGCAAATCACCCTTGATGCAGGACCAACAGGTACCTTGCTAGCCAGTGGCCAAATCAGCGCCGTAGGCATGCAAGGTGGCGAAGTACAATTACTGGGTAAACACGTTGGCCTGATCGATCACGGCTCGGTGGATGCCAGTGGGCAAAATGCAGGCGGGACTATCTTAGTAGGCGGTGATTACCAGGGTAAAAACGCCAACATTGCCAATGCACAAGCAAGCTACACCGGTATAGATACCTCCTTGCGTGCGGATGCCATCAGCACAGGCAACGGCGGCAAGGTAATTGTTTGGGCTGATAAAAACACCCGTGTTAATGGCCAAATCAGTGCCAAAGGCGGGGCTGAGGGTGGAAATGGCGGGCTGGTAGAAACATCGGGTAAGGAATTTTTAGATTTTAAAGCGCAGGTGGATACATCAGCAGCTAAAGGTAATGCAGGCACGCTGCTATTAGATCCAGCAGATATCACCATCAAGACCACTGGCACAACAGATACCAGCCCCAATGGCATTGTAAATAGCGAATACACCTTCAGTAATAGCAGCAGCGGCTCCGTAGTGCTTATTGGCGATATTGATAGCCAGCTCAGCAGTAATAACGTCACCATTCAGGCTGAGGGCGCAATTACCCTACTCAATAGCATGAGCTATAACAAGAATAAAAATCTAACCCTCTATGCAAAAAATGCTTACCCGCTAACAAATGGCATTGATATGAATAGCCAGTCGATCACCAATAGTGGCACTGGCGATATCACCCTCAAGACCGATCAAAAGGCCATTAACGCCGCAGCTATATCCACCCAAGGAAATATCACCCTTGAAGCTTTAAGCCTAACATTAAATGGCAATATCACCAGTGGCTCTGGGAAAAGCATTACCATTAAAGCCAGCGGGCAATTAGATCTGGATTCTGCCCAAGCCGACAGCAGCAAAATGCAATTAGGCAGCGCATCCATTGCTAAACTCATCAGTGATAATGTATTTTTAAAATCAGAAAGTAATGTATCTATTAATGAACTGGTAGATCGTAGCGGAAAGAATCTCTCCATTTATGGAAAAACCGGTATAGCTCAAACCAACACAAATCAAACAGGCTATGGATACATAAAGGCAAACCACTTAAGTGTTTCAACATTTACACCAACTCCATCTGGATCTATTTCAACCATTAATCTGGGTGAAGCAAGCAATGAAATAAGCCAGTTCAGCAGCAGCTCCGATGGCAGTGTCAAACTAAAAAATACTAATGCATTAAGCATTATTGCACATCCGGATTTAAGCTCTTATTCAAAAATGGGCGGCGACAGCTGGATTGAAAACACGCAATCAATCAGCCAATCTGCACCTCTTACTATTTCTCCTAGCCCCGCTCCCTCACAAACACCCTCTCCTAGCCCAGCCCCAGGCTCATTAACCATCTACTCCACTTCAGGCAATATAAACCTGAACCATGCGAGTAATAGCATAGAACAATTAAGCGCAAAAACAGCCGCAAGTGCAGCAAGTATCACCATTAAAAACAATACAAATATTAATCTATTTAATAACACAACAGAGAGCGGGCCAACCCAAAGCGGTATTTCAACTAATAATGGCAATATCAGCCTAGAAAACAATGGAAACATCACTTTCAATAATAACGATATCACCGCTGGCACAGGCAATGCCGATATCCTAACCACGGCGGCAGCGAAAACGATCTCTATCCCTAATAGTAGTAGCAACAAAGGCGTGATCACCGCCGCCAATATTAATCTACGGGCAGATACCATCGGCCTAAGCTATGCCTCTAGTGGCACAAACTACGCCACACTGAATGCCAATAGCGGCACAATCAATATCTCGCCCTTTACCAGTGGCACAGCATTTCAATTAGGGGGATCAAGCCGTAGCGCGCTTGGTGTTACTCAAAGCGAAATAAATAATTTTACCGCCAATACTATTAAAATTGGCAATAGCTCTTATCAAGTTGGGGCCGTAAATATCGCCACCTTAGATATCAGCACAAGCAGTGGAGCACCAATATTAGATATAAATTCATCTGGAGCGATTACCCAAAGTGGCATTCTAAAAACAAAAGGCTTAGCAGCCAGAGCCAGTAGCATTGCCTTAAACAATACCGGCAATGTATTTACTAATGGCGTAGCCCTTACTAGCTCTGGAGATATTAATCTTGATTATGCTGGTAATCTAAATATTGGCTTATCTGGTTATGCCGATGGTTTAGCAGCAGGGAATGATCTAAGTGCAAGGGCTAGCTCTAATTTAACTATTGCAAGCTCCATCTATGCTAAAAATGCCACGCTCACCGCAACATCTGGCAGTATAAATCAAAGCATAGGCACAATTATTAATGCTAGCTCATTAAATAGCACCGCCAATGGAGAAATTAGCTTAGGCCAAACCAATCAAATATCTACACTCAGCGCGACAAACACAACAGGCAATATTTTAATTAAAAACAGCAAGGCATTAACCATTAGTAGTTTAAAAGGAAATGGCAATATAGAAGTTAATAATACGGCAGATATCACCCTCAACACCAGCCTTAATACGGCAAGTAGCAACACGCTTACCTTGCAATCAGAAAATCTTAGTCAAACCAGCGGAATTATTACTGCAAGTGATCTAAAAATAACAGCAACTGGCAATGTTTTACTCGACAAAGATAATTTAATAAACAAAGCCAGCATTAGCAGTAAAGACTTAACCCTCAATAATAATCAAGCGCTCACACTAGGAGCCATCAATAGCAAAGACTCTGAAGTAAAAATAAGCAGCAAAGGTGATTTAATCCTTAGCGATACTTTACTGGCAAAAACAGCAAGCCTCACTTCCAGTAATGGCAGCATAAAAGCAAATAATATTATTAGTGCCAATAGTTTAAAAGCCAACGCCACAAGCGGCATTACGCTGGATAAAAACAACCTAATCGATCAAGCCACGCTTAAAACCACCAAGGGCAATATATTACTGAATAATGCTAAGATCTTAACTTTGGGCGACTCCAGCGCCGATCAATTTAAGTTAATTAATAGCGAAGGGCTTATTATTAGTGGAAATTTAACTGCAGCACAAATTGATATAAATACCAAAAATATGAGCGACAATAGCACTGCGGTATTAACAGGCAATGCCAAACTAAGTAGCACGGGGGATATTATTTTAAGCAATGGCACGCATTCATTAACGGTGCTATCTGCAAGCAGCAATGGCAATATTTCTTTAAAAAATAAAAACTCATTAACGCTTAAAGAAATTAGTGCAAACAAAGCACAAGTCAATAATGAAGGTACTGTTACGATTGATGCGGCACTCAATGCCACAGAATCAGCAAAAATACAGAGCACCGCAGCAATTAGCATTAACAATGCGATCAATAGCAAAAACATTAATCTAATAAGCGATCAGCTGAATATGGGCGATCAAGGTAAGATTGATGCCACCGATTTAATCTACACACCCAATACAGCAGATAGTATTAAAGTTACCCTAGGTGGCAATAGCAAGACAGGCTTAGGAGTAGAATTAAGCCAAAGCGATATTGATCGTATTAAAGCTAGCAAAATAATTTTAGGCGATGCGCAGGGTAATAAACTCAGTGATGTGCAAATAAAAGGATTTAATGCCGCTACTGCAGATTTATCTATAATTAGCAGTGGCAGCTTAAGCCAAATAACCGGTGGTGCATTCATCGCCAAAAGCCTAAACGCTCAAGCCAGTAGCATTACTTTAGCAGAAAACAACACGGTAGATAATTTTATACCGAATAGCAACGGCGATATTATATTTTCAAATAGCAAAACCCTAGCACTCGGGGCAATATCCACTCAAGGGCTATTACGTATTAGCACACAAGGAGCATTAGGCTTAAATGATGCCGTGACTGCGAAAAACATTTCATTAAAAGCCGATGGCGGCGATATTATTAGCCTAGATAAAGGAATCATCAACACAGATACACTTAGCGCCACAGCCAGCAAAGGCATCAAGCTAAATAATAGTAATAATATTAACCAAGCCAATTTAATTAGTAGTGATGGCGATATCAGCATCAGCAATAATAAAGATCTTATCTTAGGTAAATCAAGCAGCAGTGGAAAAATTAGCATCAGTACCACGGGAGGGCTAAATATCAATGAAGACCTATCCGCCAATGCAATTGATATTACGAGTGGCGGCATTGTAAATAGCAAAGCGATCACCAGCACCACGGGCGGAATACTTATTAATGCGACTGGTGCTTTAAACATCAACGCCCTGACTTCCGCTAGTGATATTGATATTAAATCTGCAGCCGCGATTAATGCCAGTGCTCAGCTCAATACTAATAATGGCAAAATACGTATCAATGCAATTGGTGATTTAATCTTAAACGATAATATAACTGCCAACAATATCGACATCAGCAGTGCCACACTCAATAGCAAAGGCATAATAAGCAGTAAAACGCAGAGTGGCGGCAACGGCAATATATTAATTAACACTACAGGCGCTTTGAACGTCAACACTTTGATATCAGCAAATGATATTGATCTAAAATCAGCAGCAAGTGTTAGCACCAACACACCACTAAGTGCTAACAATTTACGCATCAATGCAGGAGCTGATGTCAATTTAAATAGTGATTTAACTGCAAACAATATCATAATTAATACTGGAAGCATTCTTAATAGTAAAGGTATTATTAGTGCGCCGCTGCTTAGCGTTAAAGCGGCAACGGGCATCAGTCTAGATAAAGCGAACCGCTTAGATCAGGTAAAATTGATTAGTGATAATGGCCCTATCAAGCTAAGCAATACTAAAGCTTTAATACTTGACACCACCAGCAGCAGTGGCGACATTAGCATTGCCAATACTGGAAATTTGCTCGTTAAAGACAATTTAAGCGCTAATCAAATTCAGCTAAAAATAAATAATGGTGGCCTTAGCGAACTAGATGGCGGAAAAATAAATACTCGCAAGATAAACATAGAAGCAGAAGCAGGAATTAATCTTCAAAGCAGTAACAATACGATTGATTTAGCAGCGCTTAGCAGCAAGGGAGATATTTTATTAAATAATAATCAATCTATAGAGCTAGCTACGATCACTAGCCAAGGCAACCTGAATATTAATGCGATAGGATCACTGCGCATTGCAGATCAGTTGCAAGCTGCCACGATTAATTTAAAAGCAGCTGAAATAGGCGACACTGCAAACAGCCAAATTTCCACTACTAAACTACAGCTAGATGGCCAATCACAAATTTTACTAGATAAAGGCAGCCATAAAATTGCGCAACTCACAGCAAAGAGTAATGGCGTTATCAGCATAAAAAACAATATTGATCTTGATCTACAAGGCATCAGCACAAAAGGCAATGTTTTAATTGATAATCAAGGCGCGCTCAATGTAAGTGCCCCTTTTAGCGCTGATGATAGCTCTTTATCCAGCAAAGGAGCTTTGCGTATTAATAGTGAGAAATTTAGATCAACCGGAACGATTAAACTACTCAGCCGAGATAGTGGTGGTAGCTCTGATAATATTATTCAGAATACAGCCTTGATTGCAGCTGGCGATATAAAAATTGATGCCAATGATGTCTTTATTCAAAATGCAGATTTAGTAGCTGGAGCCAGCATTGCACAATTAAACCAAGGTGCACAAGCAGGAGTTACTGGCACCAGCGGGCAAATTTTAGTTGATGCAACCATCATTCAGGTAGCCCAGGGGGTTAAAGCCATATCCGCCAATGGTGGTGCCATTAATTATGGTAGTGCAAGAACCATCAGCAATAATATTAGAGCGGATCAAATCCAAACCACAGGCGCTATCAATAAACAGGGTAAAGACCCTGATACTCGCCTAATCAATAAATTGCCTATTACGGCAACTCCAGAGCAAGTGGATCAAGTGATTAAAGTAATTATTTTGCAAAATCAAGACCAGCAGAGCCATTTCCAGCAAATTGGCACCGGTGCTTTGCCATTTGAAGCAAAAAAACCAGAAGAAATAGAGCCAAGCAAAACACCAATTCGTATTGCAGGGGAAGACGATGCCAATTGCCCATAGTCCTTTGCTTTTTAATTGCCTATTAAGCCAATAATCGCTTTATAAAATACGTCCAGCCACACGGAGATAAAGCTGATGTTTAATTGTTTTAAGCTAATCGCCCTTAGCCTTTTTTTGTCTATACCCAGCTATGCGGCCATTGTGGCTGAAGTGGCATCGGTACAAGGCGCGGCATCGGCTCAGAGTAAAGCTGGTGGGCTTAAACTCATTGGCAAAGGATCGGTATTGAATGAGGGCGATGAGATCATTACCGCGCCCAATAGCCATGCGGTGCTGAAGTTTAACGATGGCGGGCAGATTACGGTACGCCCTGATACCCGTATGAAAATTGATAGCTTTGCTTTTGGCCAAGCGGGTCGTGAAGACAGTATGGTTTTAGGCTTATTTAAAGGGGGCTTACGTGCGGTAACGGGTTTGATATCTAAGCAATCGGCAACAGCGGCTAAAATTCAAACGAATAGCGCTACCATCGGTATTCGTGGTACCGATTTTGATGCAAGACTTTGTACCGGTGATTGTGAGCAGGAAGCCAAGCAAGCGCCTACTCAACAAAATAAAGCCGTTGAAGTAGCCGCTGCAGCACGGGTAGTTAGCCTATCTGGCAAAGCCAGCGTCAAAAATAAAGACGGTAATTTGCGCATGCTGGTGCAGGGCGGCGCGGTATATGTAGGCGAGCGCGTTGAAACCGCCACCGACGGCACCTTGGTTTTGGCGTTTAGGGATGGGGGCAAGGTGTCCCTACGTAGCGACACGCAGATGCAAATTGATCGCTTTGAATATAAAAACGAAGCCGCCAGCGAAGGTAGCTTTGCCGTATCACTCTTTAAAGGGGGCTTACGCGCTTTAACGGGTTTAATCGGCAAGGCTAGGCCAGAGGCCGTGCAATATAAAACCAAAAGCGCCACCATCGGGATTCGTGGCACAGGGGTAGATTTTGAATGCACTGCCGCCTGCGCAGACCCTAATGTGCAGGCAATGGATGGCTTTGGCGCCTATGTGTGGGAGGGCCATATCACGATCACGCCCGTTAATGGCCCTAGCCAGCAGCTTAATCTAGGCGACACCATGTTGATCCGCATCAACGGTATTTTACGCCCTGCCAGCCCACCTGCCAGCCTTGGCAATATGCCCGCGCCACGGCCCGATACCATTCCCGTTGATTTGCAGCTTTTATTTGGCCAAAGCGATGTTAATAACGATGCTCAAGGGCTTTATGTGCACGTTAGAGACGGTAATGTCAGTCTAACTGACAATACAAGCCAGCAAATACTATACTTAGGGAAAGATGAAACTGGATTCACCAACAAAAACAACCCAGTGCGCTTACGCGACCTACCGGTATTTATCGAGTTTGATCGCACCCCCATTGGCATAGTCAAAGTTCCACTACGTGAATTACTCAGCAAAAATGGCATCCCATCCAACCTTGGCTGCAAACCTGGTACGGCCAAATAAAGCGGCGTCCTCATATGACATTTCGACTTTTATTACTTTCCAGCATCCTTGCAGGCAGTGTATTGGCCGATGAACCTAGTTTTAATGTCACCACCTTCGATATAAAAGGTGACAACCCGCTCTCTATTGAGGCCAGCCGCCAAATATTGCAACCTTGGTTGGGCGATAAACGCTCGCTCGCCGATTTACAGCAAGCCGCTAGCGCACTTGAATCAGTACTCAGGGAGCAAGGACACGGCTTTTTACGCGTCACCCTACCGCCACAAGAAGCCTCTAACATTATTATCCTAGAAGTATTGAGCTTTAAAATAGGCAAGGTGCTGATTAAGAATACTGAATTTTTTGATGCAGAAAACCAAAGAAACAGCTTACCTTCCTTGCAAGAAGGTAATTCGCCCAATATACAAGCCATGGCCACCCAGCTCGCCATTGCCAATGAAAACCCTGATAAACAAACCACCGTTACCTTTAAAGAAGGCGATAGTGATCATGTTGACGCCACCATCGATTCGCAGCAGCAAAAATCGTGGAGTGTTTTTGCATCTGGCAATAACTCAGGGGCGGATGATAATGGCCGCTTGCGTTTATCGCTTGGCTTTCAGTACGCCAATCTATTTAATGCCGATCATGTCGCCACCTTCAGCTATTCCACCGCGCCCAGCCAGCCAGATAATGTGGGTCAATACGGCTTGTTTTACCGCCTGCCACTTTATAATCAAAACAGCAGCCTAGCCGCCTACTACGCCCAATCTAAGGTGGATTCTGGTAGCTTGGGCGAAGGCTTAGTCATTACCGGAAAGGGCGAATCAGGTGGGCTGCGATATAGCTATTACCTGCCCCCTGTAGGCCAATATCGCGGCCAGATTGAAGTGGCTATCGACGATAAAATATTTCATGGCTCTGACTTAAGTGGCGTGGGCCAGCTTAGCCCCGACGTGCGCAGCCGCCCGCTTACCCTTGCATATAGTGGCCGCTGGCGTAATGAAGAAACCGAGATAAGCTTTAGCCTAGATTACTCACACAATCTAGGCTCGGGCTACGCTAATGACGACGAGGCTTACGCTAGCAACCGCAGCGATGCACACCGCAACTGGCAAGCATGGCATGGCAAGGCTGAAGGCCTTTACCGCTTTACGGGCGACTGGCAGGCTAATCTAAAGTTTAACGCACAATTTGCCAATGAGCCGCTGATCTCTGGCGAGCAATTTGCACTTGGCGGCAGCAACTCCTTACGTGGAGTGAGTGATCGTAGTGCCACAGGGGATAGCGGTATACAAAGCAGCTTTGAAATCAGCACGCCCAAAATTTACGATGGCTTACGCTTATTAAGCTTTATCGATGCAGGCGTCATCCACCGCTACTCACCTGATGCCACAGCAAGCAGCAAAGAAACCCTCGCCAGCATCGGGCTAGGCCTACGTTGGCAAGTTATGGATTGGGGATTTATTAGCGCCGATTGGGGCTATATCATCGACGGCAGCAGCTCGCCTAAAATCGAGCAGGGCGAAAGCTTTGGGCACTTTGGGTTTTATATGAAGTATTAAATTGATGTAGGGTGAGCGCCCGTGCCCCCCCTACATCAGACTTCTCGCAGGCCTTCTTTGACACACCTTATATTGCAAGCGGCTTAAATCGGCTACATGATCGCCATCGGCTTCTACTACTAAAATCTCGGCGGCTAAAGCACCAAAGTCAGCACGAAAATGCACGCTGCTTTTTAAGATGAGTATCGGCACTTCGCAAGGCTCTATACCTAGATGGCGGAACATGGCCTGATCTGCCGCCTGCTGCTTGCGGCTACTCACCAGCACCGTTACCCCGCCACACTCTAATCTAGCCATCAGGCCTAAATCCATCTGGCAGCCCGCATAAAAAGGCCCTGTTGCCGCAAACTGACCCGTGCCAAGTGCGCAAATGCTCCACTCCCCAATAGCCTGACTATC
Source organism: Iodobacter sp. CM08 (assembly GCF_033446605.1). NCBI lineage: Bacteria > Pseudomonadati > Pseudomonadota > Betaproteobacteria > Neisseriales > Chitinibacteraceae > Iodobacter > Iodobacter sp. CM08. The sequence goes on from NZ_JAWQUO010000026.1 coordinate 59,154, forward strand.
GCTGCGACCTATAGCACAATTGAGTTTTGCACCAACGCCAGCTTGATGCGCCGCTTGTGCCGCCAGCGGATCGCAGAGCAGGCCCACCACGGCAGGGATCTCCATTGCCAAGCATGTGGCGATGATATTTGCCGCATCACTGCCCGCCCCGCCGCCCGCATTATCACAAGTATCGGCCAAAATAATCGTTGCACCAGAACGCGCATGCTGACGCGCGTAGCGGAGTGCTTCGTCTACCTGCCACAGCTTGCCCGCAAATTTGCTTTCTGCAGCGGCCACATTTTGTGCCAAATTGAACGCAGCAGCTTGGGCCAAGCGAGGGTTTGCTGCGTAAGCCAGTACGGCTGGGCCACTATCGGCCACATCGGCCAAAGGAAAACCGGGGAAGAAACTGACACTGAGTAAATCACCCTCTTCTGCCCTAATGGCGTCTTGCATTAAGCCTGCAACTGGCGGCGCTAATGAGCACTGCCAAGGCATAGAGATCAAAAAATCTAGCTTTTGCATGGCAGGGTAAAGCCGGTTGCCAGCCAGTATATGCCGCAATAAACCAACGGCCCTTGCCCCTGTTTCTGCCATATCCACATGGGGATAGCTGCGATAGCCGACCAAAGCGCTGGCGGAATTCACCATCAAGGGACTGACATTGGCATGAAAATCAAGCGAGGCCACGATAGGCGTTTGCTCACCCAATAAGACGCGAGTACGGCGCAACCATTCGCCATCGCCATCCTCATAGCGCTCCGTCACCAAAGCGCCGTGTAAGTCCAAATACACACCATCTAGCGGCCCAGCAGCTAAAAGTGCCGACTCAAACATTGTCCATAGCGCTTCAAACGCCGCATCCTCCACCCGCCCGCTGGGGTTGGCCGATGCCCAGAGCAGCGACAAAACTTGAAAATGAGCAGCCTGCAGCGCAGCAATCGCCCCCGCCAAAGGTAAATTAGCCCCCGCCACCGCAGCCACAACCGCCTCACCCTGAGTCAGCCCCGGCCAAGCATCCGCCTCAATAAAATGAGCCAGCGTGGTGGGCATACTGGCAAAGGTATTGGTTTCATGCTGAATACCCGCTACCGCAATCCGCTGCATACCTGCTCCAGAGGGGTGATGTTTAGATCTGTATATGGACGTCCGCGAACTGGCTGAGCAGAGTGCATAAAGAAAATTCTCAAGATCTTTTTAGTGCCTTCGGCACATTGATTTAGGTGCGGGCGTCCCGCTGGACCTTCCTTTCTTGTGTGGCCAAGAAACGAAGCCTGAGGGCTGCGTCAATCACGGACACCACGCTTTGGGTTTATTTCTAATTTTCTAGCTCAAACTGCTTAGCAAATACCGCTGGTGCCTCGTCGTTCAGACGCGAATGGCGACGGATCCGATTGT
>NZ_JAWQUO010000027.1:0-59071 GCF_033446605.1 Iodobacter sp. CM08
GCAGGTTGGAAATTAGCGCATGCTTGATGTGAAGAACATCGGAAAGCCGTGTGCGGGAAAATCGCATGCACGGTTTGATGAGGGAGGGTAGGTGAAAACCTGCTCTCTACTCTACCTTACATTTCACATCAGATAACATGTACAGTGGTTTGCAAAGTAGATTGAATTGATTGCTTCATGTCAAATGTAAGACCTGACCATATAGATTTTCACAATTTTCTCCACTCAATCCCAGTTTGTCTCCATTGTGGAAAACAATAGACTGACTGATTTTATAAAATCAATATCCGTATTGTTTTTTGGATTATAATTTACAGAGTAACGAATATAAGGAGGATTTCCTGATAAAGAATAGAATGAAAATTCTTTATTGTTTATAGAGTCAGAAATTTTTTTGTCAATGGCATAATAAATTCCTTTCTTATTTTTTTTGAACTCGATATTAAGACCTTCGACGGGCACTCCATCATCAACTAGGTCTGATGATGTTAGGTTATTGTCATTTATTTTCTTTAAAAGAAATTCAGGAATAGAGCTTTTAAGGTCAACAAATGCTTCAGATTTTTTCTTGTTATCAGTCCTATTTATTGGAATAGCCCTATCGCATGCAGCAAGATTTTTTTTTATTTTAGCGGAGCTTAGATCTGCCTCCTTGCCCCATGTGGGCATATTAAGTCTTTTAAGATTGTTTGAATTTTTTCTTATTGCATTTGAATCAATAGGACTAACAACTGACAACCAAACAATGTCGCAATAATTTATTTTTTTTACATCACTAGAAAATGCCTCTTTTGCACTAAAAGCAAACAAAACTAAGAGCATGGATATTTTCATCATAATGGCCTACGGATAACTGGGGTCAGGAAAAAATTAAATCCTAAGATGGTTAATGCTTTTAGAGAAAAAAAACTGATTTAACTCTGATAACTGTACTCTGACCCCAGTTATTCTATTCCAGTTGTTATTAGTAGTATTATAAGAAGGGCCGTAGCCTAGTTAAAAAAACATTAAATACTTGACCAGTCACAGCCACTCTCAGCATATGCTGATGGGGTGTCGTAATAAATGACCTTTTCTTTTTTTGCTAAGATGATATGTACAAATTTATCAACTGTTGCTCCTTGTGTTATTAATATATAGCTGTCTGTATTTTTTTTATTGATCTCAATCCACTTGCTTTTTACGGTGCTGAGTCTCTCACCTTTTGAAGGTATAACTATTTCAGATACACGTTTAATCTGAATTTTATCAAGAGAGTCTTTGTATTGAATATTTGCAATGTTTGAATTTTCAATTGGAAAATTGAACTGTAAATAATATTTATTACTTTCCTCAGATAAACATAAAAAATAGCTTGCTTGAGCTTTTATAGGAAATAATAAAATTAGAAAAGATGAAAAAATAATTTTCATTACAAAATACACTCTATACATCATCCCTAACCTTTTCAATGTTCAAAATATCAACGCCATCTAAAAGAACATGCTTTGTAACTTGTAGGTGTGACCGTCTCGCAACAAGCCCTGTCCATAAAGCATCTTCAGCACCATTAACATTCTTTGTAACGGAGCGCACATGAGCTTCCTCAACCCCCAAATCAGCTACTCGAGAAATATTTATACCTGAGTTTCTGACGTTTCTACTAATCCAGTATAAACCTGCCGTCTCTGCGGACTCATATGGGCTATCTGAAATAAGTACATTTCTTGGTTCTACTGTATATCTATCGTTCGCGAGCAAGCCTTTGTAATCACTATATTTAGCATAATTGGCACGACCAGTAAGTTGAATTAACCCTCTCCCCTTAAACTTAATCCCATCACCAGCCATAGTATTGCCTAAGTCTTCCCTATTTTCATACTCTGAACCGCTTGCTAATTCTTGAGCCCACTTTAAAACACCAGTTTCTTGGTATACTTGAGCCAAGAAATGAGCTAAACGTACTTTTCTCAGCCCATATTTTCTGTTTATTTTCATAAAAACCACGTAATTTCTTTCTGTAATGCGTGTTTTAGCGACCGCAGTAGTAATATTATTTCTTATAATGGGTGTATTGCGGTTACCTCTGTTCGATTGATAAGTTAACGGGATACAACGCAATATTTCCCTTTCTGCTAACCACCCGCATTTTGTAAAGTGCCCGATAAATTCTTTGGGATGAAAGTGCCAATGGTCAGCTGCAATACCTAAACCTGCCTCTGCCCAAAAACATAAAGCAGTTGTTAATTTTATAAAGTTTTCATACTGTTCTGGATCTAAAGGTATTTCCAACAAATCACTTTCCGTTTTAATCCATTCATATCTTGTATTTAGCGTTGCAACTTCCCATTCTGTAGGAAATTTGCAGATCGTACGCGATAGTTTTTTTAACATCTGCTCTTGGCTTAATGCTTGTTGCAACTCACGGCTTGTATATTTTTTATCACCGTCACTATCCAACCATGCTAATAAAGTCGGCGAATTACATTGGCTATCTGGTGTTGCATCATCAGCAATTAAATTCCAGCCCATCCAGTGAGGGAAATCTGCATCGCTATATTTTTTAATTGATACTGCATTTAAATTAACCCAGCCTTGCCCGTCTGGATAGTTAACCTTTCGCCAATGTGGTACTGCTCCAGCAGGAATCGCTGTTTCATTATCAATATTAATGACTCGACCAAAATGAAGTAATTCATACATAGAACTCGGCGCTATCTCATTACGATTGGCTAGTGTTGTCGCAGCTTTATATAAATTGTATTCGTAATCGGTCTCAATTATTTCATTGCCAATGCAGATATACTCACCCAAAATTTCTGAATTTTCTTGCCGCGTTGACATTTTACAATCGCCTTTTTCAAAGCGCATTGAGATAAATAGTGGTGTCGTAGAGGTATAGGCTGGAGTACCAGCCCCTGTTTGTGAATTTGCACTAGGTTGTGTCGCGTAAAATGTCGCTCCCGCAGGAAGATAAAAATGCATATCTCCATAAACAGCATCCATACGGCCATCTTTACTTAAATCTAGATTTCCTTCTTCACGACCCACTAATTTTTTTAAATTAGCATCGTCACAAATTATTTCCATGTGCATGGCATTGTTGCCATTGCACTGGCCGACGGAGCCTAATTCAGCTTTACGATATACGGGTTGATTCTTTTGAACAAACACCTGCTTAAGATGCATATAGATGGAGTAATACTCCACTTGCCCGTCAGGGCCTTCACCAATTTCCGTGCTGTGTTTAATAATTACGCAACCATCACTACTGCCACCATTAATCGCAAGATCAGGCTTTGCATTTTCACCCGTTAAAGGTGAAGGCTTACGGGCAAACATCACTTTACCATCTGCAATTGCACGTACAGGCTCACCTCTTGGCCCCGTATCGGTGTGTTCAATATGTTGACCGCCATGCCAAGCCAACAAACTACTAATTGGGTAATTACCTCTGGATCCAAAGGGCATTAGCCCTTTCAACCAATCCTCGTCGGATTGATTACCTTGAGCTGTTTTAAGTAAAGGAGGACTAATAATCATCGATGTTTGCCAGTATTTATTATTCGGAGAATGGGAATGAATTAGGCGGAGTGAATTTACTCTTAGGCATATTTGGCAGTGCTGGTTTTAAACTAGCAGGCCCACTCAACTCATGATTCCCTCCCTTAATGCTCACTTCCCCTGGGCAATGGATCTCGATATTGCCGCCTTTTAAGCGGATATAGCCACCGCCCGCAGTGAAGAGCACTTCATCACTAGCAGCAATTTCTATTTTTTCTTTGCAGGCAGTGATTTTTACATTTCTATCAGCGGTGATTTCAATATCGTCGCTTTGTGCTTGCATCTGGATTTTGCCCTTGGCAGCAATGAGCTTAAGTGCAACTTTGTCTTTTACCCCAGCTACAAACAGACTGATATGTTGGCCCACGTTATGAATCCAACGGCGGCCAGAAGTTTGGTTACTGTCTCTTTGGGCGATAAGGTCTAAGTTTGTGCCTGCGCTGATGGTCTGGCTTTGTGGGGAGGTAATGGCTACGCCGTCCTCGCCGTGTAGCAGGATGATTTTTTGTTGGCCTGCCTGACCTTGGGATTTGCTCTTGCTGTCTTTATCCGTGTTGCTGCCCGCTTCAAAGCTTTTGCTTGCGTGCACGTGGTGGTGCAAGTGGCCGGTGGTGGCTTTGCCGTCTGCGCTGTTGTCTGGCTTGACGGTTTTATCGCCTTCGCCGGTTTCGATAGTATCAGCGAGTTGGTTGGTGGCCGTTTCGCCTAGACTTTGGGCCAACGCTAAAGCTGATTCAAGCTGGCTTTGGGCTGGGTTGTGGTCTAGCTGCTTGCCCGAGGCACCATTCTTGGCTTCGGTACTGATCAGCAAGCCGCTGGCGCGAATCGCACCTTGTTTGTCGCTGCGTAGCTCAAAGCCTTCGCCGCGTGGCTCGCCTTTTCCATCAGTGCGCGGGTGGATCAGATAACCAAGGTTCAGTTGGGTTTTACCGTGCTCGCTAGATAGCTTGGTTCGGACTTCGCCCTTGGTATCATCAAACAGCAGTTCGCCGTATTGGCCGCCTTCATGCTCTTTGGTTTTGATGCCTGATAGCGTTTTATTGGCGGGTAAAGCACCAGCGCCACTGAACGCGGGCACTGGATGACTGCTGTTATAGGCAACACCCGTCACAATTGGGCGGTCGATATCGCCTTCAATAAAATCGACCAGCACTTCTTGGCCGATGCGAGGGATGAACTGATGCCCCCAAGCCGCGCCTGCTGATGGATAGGCGACACGTATCCAGCAAGATGATTTATCGTCCAGATTAGCGCCAAACTCGGGATGCTCAGCGGCACGCTGCCAATGGAGCTGAATTTTTATGCGGCCATATTCGTCGGTGTGGACTTCTGTATCAGCAGGCCCAACCACGGTGGCGGTTTGCACGCCTAGGCTAGTGGGCTTGGTAAATTCTTGCCCACCCAGATGGCTAAGCACAGGCTGGCCGCGTCTTTGGGCGGTAAAGTCAGCTTGATAAGGTGCGTTATCTTTGGCTGACGTGGCAAGCAGGCTAGGTGCAACTAAGCCAAGTTGCTGGGTTAAATCTGCTGGCAAATTATTGTTTGCAGTGAATTTAAGCTCAGTGATGGCAAATTCGCGTTGCTCTGCGCTATCCCACTCATGCGCGGGGTGATCTTCTAAGCGGAACCATTGTCCCGCTTGCAAGCTGCGTAAAGTACCAGAGCCAGTAAACGATTTCTTTTGCCCGTCTAAAGCATCTTGGCGCAGCTTTGCATCGTTGTTGAACTGATCTAAATCGCTGGCGTAGTAATGCGTTTGCGGGTCGTAATATTCCAAGCTTGATTGGATTTGTTGCCCGCCTTCGCCTTGATCAATCGCGCTTTCGTTGGAACTGTGGCTGGTACTGCTGGCTTTGTAATCAAAGCTAGCCAAGGACACCGAACTGCTGCCGATTTGCCGCTGGCTGTGCCATTGGGTAAGAGAGTCACTTTTTTCGCTGGCATCAGCACGATGAAAGCGGGCGATGGGCTCTAAAGCTTCGGGGATGGAGAAAACATCATCAAAAACCACGAGCTGTACTTGCGGGGAATCTCCTGCCAAATGTTCAAAACGCCACGATAGGCCGCATTCTTTCATTAGGCGGCATAAAAAGGCGTAATCGTTCTCACGGTATTGCAGGCAATAAGAGCGGGGCGGGTATTCGCCCGATAGTTTGAAATCCAGCGTCTGCACTGAGGCAAACACAGGATTTTTGGCTTGATGTTCGGCCAGTACCTGTTTCACAATATCGACGGGAGATAAATCCTGAAAAACGCGTGAAGTGTGGCGATATCTAAGCAGGGCAAAAGGCGGCTCTACCGTCAGTGCGTATTTTGCAAAGCCTCCGTCAGAACCTAAAAGCTTTACCTGACTAACCACCCCGCAACGCTCAATCGCATCACCATTGGCGTTTTCTATCGCCAATACCACCGGCAAGCCCAATAGTGATTTGAGTTCTAAATTACCATCGGGGGAGAGACAGTCAATCTGATAGCGATAAGCTTGGTTGATCCCCTCATTACCTGTTACTCGCTGGGGCAATAACTGCTGGCCCCATGCTGCTCCGTCGCCTAGTTGAAGAGAGATAAGGCGCTGATCTTGATTAAAAGCAGCGGCGAAAGAGGCAAGTAGATCAAGTGGCATGAGAAACCAAGGGCTTACAGGGGATTTCTATATTACACGAAGCTTTATGCTTACTGATCTAGCCTTGCAAAAAATGTATTGTGTAATTATGCACAAAATTGGAAATTATAAGGTTTACCCTTTGTGTGTCCCTGTCGGTTGGCTCGAGTGTTTGCTGTTCTTTTTCATGGGGTTTGAGGGCTGACTGCCTATATTCTGTAAGGAATGTTGTGATTAATGTTGCTATTGTTGGGCTTAAAAGGGCCTTTTTAGGCATAAAAAAAGCCACTTAGATTTCTCTAAGTGGCTGATTTCATTGCTTTATACTGGTGGAGCCGGCGGGAGTCGAACCCGCGTCCGGAAGCACTCTATAGTGAGTTCTACATACTTAGTCATGTCATTTGGTTTTAATTCCCGACCACGCCGGCAGACAGGCTTGGAGAGAACGAGTTACCTTAGATTTAGCCTCTGCCCAAGTAACCCGAGCAAAAGCGATCCCATCTTAATGACTCTGCGTATCGTTTTTAGGCGACCTACCCGATGGGCCCTGTAGTGCAGAGTCTAGCGCGATTAAGCGGCTAGAGCGTAGTTATTGTCGTTTGCGACTATATAAATTCAGTGTTTTACGGGAATCTGAGACCCCGGTATGCCCTCATCCACTTTGCAACCCCCGTCGAAACCATGGCGGCCCCAATGAAGATCTCTGATTATACGCGTAAGCCTATTGTTGTACAAGCTAGGGCCTTGGTATTACTGACTTAGCTTCGTGTTGCGCTGGCTTTACACCAAGGAGTAGAAGGCCTTGTTGATAGTTAACAAGGCCTTAGCAGTATTTGTAGATGGCGATTTATTTTGACATTTACAGCACTTTTTAGTTGGGTAGGTGGGCCAGTAGCTCAAGTGGATGGCCGATGCGGTGGTCTGCTCCCCATTCTTGTGGCTTATCGTGGTGGCTGATATAGCCGTAGTCGGCCAGCACGGTGCGCATGCCTACTTTGCGGCCGGCTTCAATATCACGTTCGGCATCCCCTACATAGATGCAATGGGCTGGGTCTACGCCAAGTTGGGCGGCGGCAAAGTACATGGGTTTTGCGTCGGGTTTAGCCACGCCTACGGTGTCCCCTGAAACCACTACGCCTGGCCGACTAGGGAAGGGCAGTTGAGCGATAAGCGGATCGGTATAGCGGGCAGGTTTATTGGTGACAATGCCCCATTGCAGGCCGCGGGCGGATATTTTTTCGAGAAGGGGGGCTATGCCTTCAAAGAGCGCGGTTTCTTCGCAGAGGCTGGCTTCGTACAGTGCCAAAAAGCGTTCGCGCAGGGCGGTGAATTCGGCGTCTTGTGGGATGATGCCAAAGCCTAGTTCGATCAGGCCGCGCGCGCCATGGGATGCTAATGGGCGGATAGCGGAGTAAGGCTGTGGTTTACGGCCTTCTTCGGCCAGCAAGCGGTTGAGCGCTGCGCCTAGGTCTGGTGCGGTATCAGCAAGCGTGCCGTCAAGATCGAATAGGACTGCGCTAATCATGCTGATTTCCTTGGGATGATATTGGACTGTTGCGCCACTGCGCAAATATCAGGTGCGGTATCAGCAAGCGTGCCGTCAAGATCGAACAGGACTGCGGTAATCATCGTGTTTTCCTTGTGAGGTTTAAATGAATAGTCTTGATTTAGGGGGCTTTCCTTGTGGCGATCAGGTAGTTCACTGCCGCATCATCATCGAGCTTATAGATTTTAGTGAGTGGGTTATAGCTTAGTCCGCTGAGCGATACGGTTTCGATCTCTGCATTGCGTGTCATGCGGGCCAGCTCAGATGGCTTAATAAATTTAGCGTAATCGTGTGTGCCGCGAGGCAGCATGCCTAATATGTATTCTGCGCCAACTACGGCCAGCATATAGCTTTTAGCATTGCGGTTTAGGGTAGAGAAAAATACCCAGCCGCCAGGCTTAACAAGACGGGCGCAGGCAGCAACCACGCTGGCGGGGCTGGGTACGTGTTCTAGCATTTCCATGCAGGTGACGATGTCGTAACTTTCTGGCTCTTCTGTGGCGAGCTGTTCCACAGGGATACAGCGGTAATCCACTTCAAGTTTGGATTCAAATAAATGTAGTTTGGCTACTTTAAGTGATTTTTCAGCTAAATCAATGCCAGTTACTTGGGCACCTTGGCGTGCTAGCCCTTCGGCTAAGATGCCACCACCACAACCAACGTCGAGAATTTTTTTGCCTGCTAGATCGCTATGCTTTTGCATAAAATCGATCCGCAAGGGGTTGATTTCATGTAGCGGTTTGAATTCGCTTTCGATATCCCACCACTTATGTGCAAGCGCAGAGAATTTGGCGATCTCGGAAGGGTCAACATTAATGTGTGCTTCAGTCATTAGGCTTCCTTTTTGATGCGTTGTTACCAGTAGCGGGTGCGATTGAGTGTTTCACCGGCGTTTAATGTGGTGCTTTGGGGAGTGAGCGATTCGCTGCATATACGCGCGGTGAGTTGGGTAAACGCCGGCACATAGCTGTGCTTAGATCTGCGTCAGCTTTAATTCCGCTTATTTTATCATCTAGGCTCAGGGTCTGTTGGCGTTTGATTCACAATTGTGCCGAGTCTACAGGCTTGGTGTAGCAGATCTTTTGTGGCCATTTCATGGAAGAGGGCGCTGTAAGTTAATTGAGGGGGGAGGACTAATAGGGGGGGGCTTGCGAGATGGTGTTGAGCGTTTCGTTTATTATAATCGTGGCTTTAGGCGCTATGGGCATGGGCCAGCGGAGTATGATAATCCGTATGGAATAATTTAGAGTAACTCAGCAAGAAAAATAATTTATTGAATGTTAATAAAAGAATAAAAATAGTTATTTTGTATTGATTTTATTCGATATTTTTAACTTGAGGTGAGCTAAGGCAATTCAATTTATATGTCATTCATTGTTTTTGGCAAATAAAAAGCCGACCTTGCGGTCGGCTTTTTTAAAGCAATACTGCCTGCAAATTACTTAGCAGCAGAAGCTTCTGAAGCAGCTGCTTCTGAAGCAACTGGAGCTGCTTCAACAACAGCAGATGCAGCTTCAACAACAGCAGATGCTTCAACAACAGCAGATGCTTCAACAGCAGCTTCTTCTTTCTTGCCGCAAGCGGACAGAGCAACAGCGATCAGAGCAGCAACTAGCAGGGACTTTTTCATTATGAACTTACCTTTGACAGAGACGAATGGGACAAACGAAATAAATTGGTGCAATCGACCGTGGATCGATGCTGAAAAACTGCAATCATTCAGTGACGACCGACGGCCCAAATAATATCACGTTTTATTTGAAAGAACAGTCCAACACCTTATGAATACCGCTAATTAGGCAAGAATTCTGCAACACCATGTAACGAGATGTTAAATACCTATAGATAAAGGCGCTGCCATTCACCACATGGGCTGGATTGTTCCCAAATGGCATTAAATTGTTGTTGTAGTATCGCAACATGTGCCGCATCGCTAGTTATTTCACCGCGTGGCCAAGCAAAATGATGCCGCCTTATTGCATGGGATTGATCTGCCAAAATAAACCCTTGATGCCAATTGTGACAAGACTCGTGTGCTAATTGCAGTTTAATTAAGTGATTAAATTTGTTTGTCAATTGTAAAAAATACTGACAATGTTGGCTTAAATAATTGGGATTAAACGCAATTAAACGCAAATTACCAGCGGGATTAGCGGTAAAAAATGTCCATAAAGCATCATAAATGGCCCTACTGCCTAGGTCAGAATGTGAAAAATCGTGCTCGCACAGCAGTAATTCGTGCTGTGCCGCAGCAATTATTTGCGCAACAGCGAGGCGATAATCGCTGTAGCGGTCAAATAAACGTGCTTCAGGAAAGCTGCAGGTAGCCATATTCGTAGCATTCATAAAGGATAGTAATCAGGCTTTCTGGGTAATTGGCGGCGGGCAATTTGCGCTGATCGGCTAATTGGCGCAAAAAGGGTAGGGCTTCTGGTGCAAACTCTAGCGCTTCACCATTGGCATACACGCGATCGGATTCGTAGAGCATTAAAGCTTTGGTGTCGATCGCAATCCCACCACTGGCAATGGCGCTGGTAAAGTCTTCGATATCTATTGGATCATCGGGCTGATCGTAAAAAACGTGTGGTTTAGGCTCGGTGAAGTAGCTGCCAACAAAGCGGCGCACGGTGTCATCGTTCCAAGTGATCTTTTTAAGCATCTCCCCCATTTGGGCCACAAACTCGTTATCTATTTCTGCTGGCTTGGTGGTTGGCTGACGATCAGGATCGCTATACATTCCATCTAGGCATAGCTCGTCTTGCAAAAATTCTAAGAATTTTCCGGCTATCTCTTGTGTTTTAGGTGCTCTAAAGCCGATGGAATAGGTCATTCCTGGCTCTATAGCTACACCGTGGTGGGCGTACATGGGCGGCAGATAGAGCATATCGCCATGCTCTAAAACCCATTCCTGCTCAGGGTTAAAGTCTTTAAGCACCCGAATGGGGGCATCTTCAATAAAGCCACTGGCGTCATCGCTCGATATTTGCCAGCGTTTCTTTCCACCAACTTGCAATAAGAATACATCGTAAGAGTCATAATGCGGGCCTACGCTGCCACCTGGTGGTGCGTAAGAAATCATTAGGTCATCTAGTCTGGTGTAAGGCAGAAAATTAAACTGATAGAGCAGCTCGGCAATATGCGGCACAAGGTGATTCACATTGCCAACTAATATGGTCCAATCGGTTTCGGGTAGGCGCGCTAGGCGGGCTGGGCGAAACGGACCTGATTCGGCTTTCCAGCGCTCATTTTTATATTCAATGATTCTAGATTCCACATCATCACGCTGCGCCAGCGCGCTTAAGCGGGCGTAATCCATTAGCTCTGGGAACTTATCCCAAGCATTACGAATTAATAGTGGTTTTTTTTGCCAGTATTCTTGTAAAAATTCTTCTGGACTGAGTCCGCCTAAAAGTTGCATGGTTTTGCTCTATAACAGAATGGATTACAACAATTATCGCATGGAGAACACATGCTGAACGTTGGAGATATAGCGCCTGATTTTATCTTGTCTGACGCGCAGATGGATGATGTTCAATTGGCAGGTTTACGGGGCCAGCATCATGTGGTGCTGTATTTTTTTAATAAAGATCACACGCCAGGTGGAATTATCGAGGCGGTAGAGTTCAGTGATCGCACTGCAGCATTTCGGCAATATGACACAGTTATCCTAGGGGTGAGCATGGATGATTGCTTGTCACACGAGCAATTTCAAGACGAGCAGGGCATAGAATTTGATTTATTAGCCGATACAGATGGCGAAGTAAGCAGGCTCTATCACGCTCTACATGAGTGGGAGGCCCATGGCGTGGTAAGATACGGCATAGACCGTTCCACGTTTGTAATCGATAAGGACGGCGTGATCCGCCATGCGTTTTATCACGTTGTCCCCAAGGGCCATGCGGCGGAAATTCTTAAACTCGTGAAACAGCTAGGGTGAACCCATGCAAATTGCAAAAAATACCGTTGTAACTTTACATTATGAAATGTTTGATGCCACTGGCAAGCAAATTGATAAAACCGAAGAGCCGATTGAATATCTGCACGGCGGTTACGACAATGTCTTGCCATTGGTAGAAGAAGCACTTGAAGGCAAAAACGTAGGTGATAGCATCGATGTAACGATGCAGCCAGACGATGCTTTCGGTGAGCATGATGCAGATTTAGTTCGTGAAGAAGAAAAATCTTCATTCCCAATGGAAGTTGAAGCCGGCATGATGTTTGAAGCCGATGATCCTGAAACTGGCGAAGTATTGTTGTTCCGCGTTACCGAAATCGAAGGTAACCGCGTTGTTGTAGATGCTAACCATCCTTTCGCAGGTATGGTAATTCGCTTTGTTGGTACTGTTTCTGCAGTGCGTGAACCAAGTGAAGAAGAACTAGAACACGGCCATGTACATGGCGAGCACGGCCACGATCATTAAGATGATGGTGGTTTGATTTAAGAAAAAGCGAGCTTCGGCTCGCTTTTTTTTTGCGGCGATATGCTCACTACGGTGTAAAAAACATGCTTGTTAATTATTTAGTGTGCGCTATGTTTTTGGGATTATTGGATATTTAATTAGATTATTATTCTATTTTTGCGTGTGCTATTGAAACAGAGTTGCGATTGTCATAAAACATTCGTTTATATGTAACTTAAATGTAAACAAGATGCTCTATCTTGCGCTCTTCCTTTAGGGAGAGACAAATGAAACGTATTTTAATCGCTGGCCTGGTGGCGAGCGCCTTATCTGCATGCAACACGACGAATAATACTGATGTAGGCACTTCTGCAGTGGCTACATCTACAGCTACCACGCCTAAAAATGTGATCTTCTTCCTTGGCGATGGTATGGGCATGACCACGATGACCGCTGCGCGTATTTACGCAGTGGGTGAAGATGGTGACCTAACCATGGACACCCTGCCAGAAACCGCATTCATCAAAACTTACTCCAACGATGCGCAAGTAACTGACTCTGCACCATCGATGGCCGCCTATATGACTGGCGTGAAGATGAATAATGAAGTCATCTCGATGAGCTCAGATACACAAGCTGTAGATGCTAAGGGTAACGCTTACCTAAACGGCACGGACAGTCTTTGCCCAACAACAAATGGTAAGTCTGTTCCTACTTTGCTTGAAATTGCTAAAGCCGCTGGCTTGGCAACTGGCGTTGTTACAACAACTCGCGTAACCCATGCAACCCCAGCAACGACTTATGCACACGTTTGTCATCGTGATGCAGAAAATGATATCGCTGCGCAGTTGGTTCCTAACGGCAAGGGTTTTAATACTGCACTGGGTGGCGGTGTCGATATAGTCTTGGGTGGTGGTAGCCAGTTCTTCTTGCCAACTTCGGCAAAAGGCAAGCGTACTGATGGCCGTGATTTAGTGGCTGAGATGAAAACGCTGGGTTACACCTATGTAAGCAATAAGGATGAGTTGAAAGCTGCTGATCCTACGAAAACTAAGTTGTTTGGTTTGTTCTCGTCCAGCCATATGAGTTATGACTTAGATCGCACTGCAGATGCTGCTAATAAAGAGCCTAGCCTCGCAGAAATGACCGTAAAAGCGATTCAAGGTCTGAAAAAAGGCGAAAAAGGGATGTTCTTGATGGTTGAAGGCGGCCGTATCGATCACGCCCTGCACGAAACCACTGCGAAAAAAGCCTTGCAAGACACTGTTGCATTTGATAACGCCATTAAAGCGGCGATTGATGAAGTGAAAAAGACCGATCCAGAGTTGAAAAACACCCTGATCGTGGTGACAGCTGATCATGACCATACTTTGGTATTGAACGGCTATGCCAAGCGTACTGGCAAATCAACCGCAACAAATCCAGGCGTCTTGGGGCTAGTGAAAGATGTGGTAGGCACTAAGGCTACTTTGGACGCAGATGGTATGCCGTACACCATTATTGGCTTTGGTAATGGTGAGAATCGTGCTCAAGGCGATAGAAAAACTTTTGCTGCCTTAGATGATGGCGCTGTATTTGCGAATACCTACCATCAAGAAGCGGCCATTCGGGTAGGGGCGGGTAGTGAAACTCACGGTGGCACCAATGTGTTTCTTGGTGCAATCGGCAAGGGCAGCGATCAGTTCTACGGTGTGATGGATAACACCAATGTATTTAAGCTGGTTCGCTCCGCAGTTGGCCTGTAAATCGCCTAAGTTGATCAAGGAATAAAACAAATGTTGAAACAATCTTTAATTGCTAGCGCCTGCTTACTGGCTTTTGCACAAGGTGCACAAGCGGCGGGCGAAGCCAAAAACGTGATCTTCTTCTTGGGCGATGGTATGGGCCCAGCAACGGTCACCGCCGCGCGTATTTATAAGTACAAAGAAGAAGGCGCTTTAAATATGGAGAAGCTGGACGGCGCAGCCCGTACGGCCCGTATCAAGACTTACTCTAACGACGCTCAGACCACTGACTCCGCTCCATCGATGGCCGCTTATATGACCGGCGTAAAGATGAATAACGAAGTGATTTCGATGAGCCCAGACACTCAGGCAGTTGATAAAAGCGGTAATGCTTATCTGAAAGGGGCTGACAGTGTATGCCCTGCCGATAACGGCAAGGCAGTAGACACCATTTTAGAAATTGCTAAAGCTAAAGGTAAGGCGGTTGGTTCGATCACAACGACCCGCGTTACCCACGCTACACCAGCCACCACTTATGCCCACGTTTGTCATCGCGATGCAGAAAATGCGATTGCGGTGCAAGCAGTGCCAAATGGTGCAGGTTATAACGCCAAGCTAGGTACAGGTCTGGATGTGTTGATGGGCGGCGGTAGCAAGTTCTTCTTGCCAACCACAGCAAAAGGCGCACGTACTGATGGCCGTGATCTGATTGCTGAAATGAAGACCAATGGCTATAGCTTTGCAGGTACAGGTACTGAGCTGGCGGCTTTAGATGCGTCTAAGGCTACCAAATTGCTAGGCCTGTTTACTTCTAGCCATATGGATTACGAGCTAGATCGTGTAAAGCAAAAGAAGGATCAGCCTAGCTTAAGCCAAATGACCACCAAGGCGATTGAAGTCTTGGCTAAAAAACCAGAAGGCTTTTTCCTGATGGTTGAAGGTGGCCGTATTGATCATGCCCTGCACGGCAACAATGCTAAGCGTGTGATGGACGATACGATTGCTTTTGATGATGCGATTAAAACAGCGCTTGATGAAATGCAAAAACGTGATCCGGGCCTAAAAAATACCTTGATCGTGGTAACGGCAGATCATGATCACACTTTAACCATCAATGGCTATGGCAAGCGCGGTAGCAATATCCTAGGCACGGTTAAAAATTATCGTGATGGCACAGAAGCAAAAGACGCTGACGGTAATAACTACACCACACTGGTGTTTGGTAATAGCTCAAACCGCAAGCCTACTCGTACCATGCTGATTGAGGGCGATGCAGATAAATCACAAGTATTGCATGATGATTATCAGCAAGAAGGTGGGATTCGCGTGGGTGATGGTGGCGAAACGCATGGTGGTGGCGATGTGATGCTGTTTGCTACGGGTGCGGGCTCTAAGACATTTAAGGGAACAATGGTAAATACCAAAGTTTTCAGTCTAGTAAAAGACGCATTTGGTTTTTAATTTTATAGCGGTATAAAACGGGCCGACCTCTTGTCGGCCCGTTTTTTTGTAAGGAAATAGTGAAATGAAATACCTTGTTACTGCTTTGATGATGGTGGTTTCCACCTCTTTCAGTGTGGCTGCTACGGCGCCTGATATGGCGGCATTGGTTACATATGAAACCCGTGTCGTGACCGCTGAAGGCGTAACCAAATCGACGCAATTTCAAGAAACATGGTTACGTACGGCCAACCGTGTGTGGAGTGAGCGTTTGGTGCCAAAGAATGCGCAGGCAGAAGCGAATAAGGGCATGCAGCCCAGCGCAAAAGGGCATGAAGGGCATAACCATGATATGAATTTTGCTTTGGCGGCCAAATCTATTGAGCGGACAGCCAATGGCGAAGTGAAGTTAAATTTGGTTCGTATGAAAATGCAGCAAATTATTGCCATGGGAACGACTGATTTCAGGGAGATTGGTTTTGATGGCAGTTGGGATAATGCGGTCTATATGATTGATCGTCAGCAGCTTAAGCAAATGAAAAAACGCAGCACACCTGCACCAGCGGGTGAAGTTTGGCTGGAAAACCGTAAAAATGGGATGTACACCATGGTGCTGTGGTCAGAAAAATTGCAGCTGCCTAAAGTGATAGAAACGGGCCATGAAAATGGTGGAAGCTGGAGCCGCGTTACGATAGAGGCCAAGCCCATGCCCAAAGAAATGCCTTGGATCAGTACGGCCGGTTTTAGGCAAAGAGACTATATGGATTTGCTGGATTAAGGCGGCTGCAGCGCAGTAATATGCATTCGTCGCAAGCACAGGCGCACTGTTCTGTCAGTGTAAGAGCAGAGCGCCTGTGTGCTTTTGATACTTTACTCCTAGCGTTTGATATACATCAACCGCGGATTTAGCCCGTCAGAGAGCGATATTTCAAACTGCCCACCTGCTGGCAGTGCTTTGGTGTCTACCGTAAGCAGGCCGCCCTGCGCTTGATTGGCCAGTACTTGGCGTGTTTTGCCGCTGTATAGCACGCTTAGGTGTGGGTATTGCCCTGCATTCCACCTGATTTGCAGTTTTCCGGCGCTTTCTTGCCATTGCAGTTGTGCGCCATTGGCCGTTCCTGCTCCTACCCCCGCACTACTTTGCAGCTTGCTGCTGCCTAGCTGTTTGCCTTTGCGCCAGACTTCAATCGCCAAGACTGACTCCACTTTTGGGATGCTCACAAAGAAATGCTGCTCGGCTTGAGGCGTATCCGCTACTTCTACTGGATTAAAGGGCTGGATAATTGTTTTGCCGCTGGCAGAAACAATATGCAATTCATACTCGCCCTTGGAGGCTTCAGGGGCGGTGCCGCTACGCAGTGAAACCGGATTAATACTTGCGCCGCCAGCCGAAATACGCCCAGAAATATCCATCAGGCTCATCGGCATGGAGAAGCCCGCAAGCTTAGGCTGATCATAATTACGCTGTTCCAGATAATCCTGAATTTTGCTGTAGTTGTAATCAGAGAACCATTTCCCGCCGCAATAACCCATTAGATCGCCGTTATTCGCTTCATCTAGCGTCAGCAAGGTATTGGTCTGCGGATCATAAGGTAGCGTATTGCCGATTTTACCGCCCGCGTAGGGGAAGTTAATGTCATATGAGCTTACTCCGCCGCATGGTGCATGGCTTCGGCTCAGATTATGGCCCAGCTCGTGCCCCATGGTACTGAGGTCGTCATCGTGGCGAGCATCAAGGCCAATAGCGGAGTGGGCAGAATAGGATGTGTTTTTTGCATTCACATAGCCCAGCCCTGCGGTGCCGCCGCTAAAGTCTGGGTCTGGCACTAGGCCGTAGTAATGGCGGGCATTGCCTTCTTTAACCCGTAATTGCTCTAGTTCGGCCAGCACGCTACTCCAACCCTTAGATCCGCTGCGGATATTATCTATGTACTTCATATCCTGTGTGGATTGGATCGAGGTAACTTGGTAAGCACCACGGATACTAACGTTGATTGTGCTGTCGGCCAGCGGGAAAACCCGGCTGAGCATCTGACGCACAGAGGCAGTAGCAGGGGCTTGTGCCCGGACAGCGGCGCCTTGGCCGTCGTCGCTCAGTTGCAGCGGCACAATCACCAAATCCATATTGCTTGGTTTTCCCACGACTGGGGTGATTGTTCTGCTGGCACCGCTGCTGACATGCAGCTCTGGATCTGCCTCAATCCGCAGGCTTAAGCCCGGCTTAATCCATTGCTCTGGCAGACGGGCATTAAAGCTTTGCTCTAGCTTGGCTTGTAATACAGAAGCAGGCACGAAGGCAGGCCCAGTCATAGCGATGGCTTGGCCTTGTGGTACGCCATTGATCGTGGCGCTTAGCCAGACCCGAGGGCTGGCAAGTTTGCCCGCTTGGCTAGAAATATTCGCCCGTACGATGGCAGGCTTGCCTTGCACCAAGCGCTGATACTGCGTGCCAGCGAGCTGCGAGTAATTTTGTACCAGAGCAATGCTTTCTAGCTCAATCGTGGCTTTAGGCACGGTTGGTGGAGTTACTGGGGGAGTGGTCGGTGTTGTGCCCGGAGGGGCAACAGGCGGCGCGACGGGTCTGACTAATCTAAAGTATCCGGCGGAAACCAACTGCTGCATGCTGCCTTTTAAAACCACCTCGCCTTCGCCGTTGGCAGGCGTTAGCAGCGTAATGCTGCTGGCTGTTTTGCTGATTAGCTGTGCATTGATTCCACCAATGCTAGCGCTGCTAACCGCATCCAGCCCGTTGCCGCTAATGGTGAGTAAGGTATTGGCAGGTCCACTCAGTGGGGACATGCCCGTTGCGCTGATTTGTGTGGCAATTTCAAAACGCACTTGGCTAGTTAGTGTGTTTTTGCCCCATGCAAAGGTCAGTGGGCCGCTGAGGGCTTTTTCAGGAATCTCTACTTCAAGGCGATTTTCTGAGCGGCTTTTGATGGTGGCGCGCTGGTTAGGGGTAAATAAAAGCTGCTCAACTTGATCAATGCCTTGGCCGGTGATGCTAATGGTTTGCCCAGCAAAGCCAAAGGCAGGGCGCAGCTCGGGCTGGGCCACTGGCCGCCAGATCTGCATAACTTGCGGCAGAGTCTGTTGTCGGCCTCGTTTATCTTCTAAAGTCAGGTAGCCTGAACGTGCCGTGTCCGGAATGCTGACATAGTATTCAGTGGCAGACTGTTTAATCCCTGGCAGCATCACCCCGCCTAAGCGTACGCTTTTCAGCTGGTTTAGCTGACGTCCACGCAAAATCAGTGTTTCACCTGTGTTTAGCTCCGTGCCGGATAACTCAAGCACGCGTGGCTCGGCAATGATGACTCTTTGCCGGGCCTGCACACTGCTGTTTTCTTTGCGCAGCTCCAGCTCGCCCGATTGTGCCGCATCATTAAGCATGACTTCTATTTGCTGGTCTGAAATAAGCTTAAAGCCCAGCTCAACACCGCCCATAACAACCTGCTTGATGCCCGTGAATCCTTGGCCTGTTACGGTAAGTTTTTCGTTCTCGCTGGCTTCTAGCGGGCTGATGTTTTCAATGGTAAAGGCCGTTGCAGGTGGCAGGGTGCTGACTACGGGCGTGGAGGCTGTGGTGGCAACCGTGCTGGTGGAGCCTGGCTCAGAAGAACCGCCACCTCCTCCACACGCGCTAATGGCGAGCAGCACACTGAGGCTGATTGTTTTTTTGCTGAAAAATTGAATGTTTTGAAAAGCAGTGTTTGATTTTTTAGGTTTAAAAGAAGAGGGCACGATAGAAGAGAGTCCTAAAAATAAAACGAGAGCTGGCTTAGAGCGGGATGCTGCAGGCCTGAGATTCGCTTATTCTATGGGAATCAAACGGACATTTAAAGTAACGTATAATACGTAAGCATATTCTTATGTATGCAATGGAATGTAAGCCGTATTAGAAAAAATCGCCCTAGAAAAAGGCAAGGCCTACAGTAGGAAAAACGAGTTAGGCGGGCTGAATTTTGTACAATTTAGGGCAGCTTAAAAACACCGAATGATTGTTTATTAGGCAATCGGCTGTTAGGGATCTGTTCGTTGAGCTTGCTGCGGCAATGTGTTGTTTTTAATCTGTGCATAATCGTGGAATCAGGCTTATTTTTCGGCAGGTATTTTTTTACAAACGCGGTTAAGCCGCCACAAATACACGGCTTTACTGGAACTGCCTTTTTGCACCGTCCAGCTGTACATTTTCTCCTTTGTCATCTGCTTGCCTAACTGGGCTAAAGACACTAGTATTTGTGTTAACTCTTCTTGAGGGACACTACATATAGTGTTTCTCCACAAGAAATCCACAGAATTATCCACAGCAAGACGCAGCCGCCTTGCCTGCCCACTACATTAATGAGAGCCCTATGACCGATAGCGTTAATACTGCTCAAAATCACAGCAGCTATGCCGATTACAAAACCATTCGCCGTGATGGATCGGTGGTGCCATTTGCACCGAACAAAATCACCGTAGCAGTGACCAAAACCTTTATCGCTGTGCTCGGTAGCGATGCTGCGTCTAGTGCCGCTGTACGTCAAAAAGCCATCTTGCTGACTGAATCTGTTGTTTCGGCGCTAATGCGTCGTAAGCCAGAAGGCGGCGCGATTCATATTGAAGATATCCAAGATCAGGTCGAGCTGGCGCTGATGCGTGCCGGTGAGCACGATGTGGCCCGCGCCTATGTTTTGTATCGCGAAGAGCGCAGCAAAGAGCGTCATTCGCGCTTTGAGCCTGAGCATCATCACGAAATCAATGTGCTGTACCCAAATGGCAGCAGCCGCCCGCTCGATTTAGCGCAATTAAAAGCGCTGATCGCTTCTTGCTGCAAAGGCTTGGAAGGCACTACCGATCAAGCTGCGATGTTGGCTGAAACCTTAAAAAACGTTTACGACGGCGTACCGGCAGAAGAAGTTCGCCGCGCGCTGATTATGTCGTCGCGTCAGCTGATTGAAAAAGACCCAGCGTATAGCTTTGTCACCGCGCGTTTACTGCTGAACAATCTGCGCTCTGAAGTCTTGGGCAAGGAAGTCAGCCACGAAGAAATGGCGTCTAAGTATGCTGATTACTTCCCGCAATTTATCAAGCGCGGTATCGATGCTGAGCTACTTGATGAAAACCTCGCTCAGTACGATTTAGCCAAATTAGGCGCGGCGCTGGATCATAGCCGCGATTACCAATTCGGCTATCTTGGCCTGCAAACCCTGTATGACCGTTACTTCCTGCATATCGAAGACACGCGCATCGAGCTGCCACAAAGCTTCTTTATGCGCGTAGCGATGGGCTTGGCGATGAATGAAATCAACCGCGAAGAGCGTGCGATCGAGTTCTACAACGTCTTGTCTAGCTTCGATTTTATGAGCTCCACCCCAACGCTATTTAACGCCGGTAGCCGTCGTAGCCAGCTTTCTAGCTGCTACCTCACCACCGTGTCTGATGATCTAGAAGGCATTTACGAAGCGCTGAAAGAAAACGCGCTGCTGTCTAAATATGCTGGTGGTTTGGGTAACGATTGGACACCTGTGCGCTCGTTGGGCAGCCATATCAAGGGCACCAATGGTAAGTCTCAAGGGATTGTGCCTTTCCTGAAAGTAGTGAATGACACCGCCGTAGCCGTAAACCAAGGCGGCAAGCGTAAGGGTGCGGTGTGCGCTTACCTTGAAACTTGGCACGCAGATATCGAAGAATTCCTAGAAATGCGTAAGAACACCGGTGATGATCGTCGCCGCACGCATGATATGAATACCGCCAACTGGATTCCTGATTTATTCATGAAGCGCGTGATGCAGGGCGCGGATTGGACATTATTTAGCCCATCCGAAGCGCCAGATTTGCACGATAAATTTGGTAAAGACTTTGAAAAAGCCTACGTGGCTTACGAAGCAAAAGCCGCGCGCGGCGAAATGAAGATCGCTAAGAAGATTCCTGCGCTGGGCTTATGGCGCAAGATGCTGTCCATGCTGTTTGAAACTGGCCATCCTTGGATCACCTTTAAAGATCCTTGCAATATTCGCAGCCCGCAGCAGCACGTTGGCGTGGTTCATAGCTCAAACCTGTGTACAGAAATCACCCTGAACACCAACGAGAACGAAATTGCGGTATGTAACCTTGGCTCGGTGAACTTGGTGAACCACATCAAGAACGGCGAACTCGATACCAATAAGTTGTCCCGCACCATCAAAACAGCGATGCGCATGCTGGATAACGTGATCGACATTAATTTCTACCCAGTGCGTAAAGCGCGCGAATCCAACTTGAAGCATCGCCCGGTAGGGATGGGCATTATGGGCTTCCAAGATTGCTTGCACATGCTGCGCCTGCCTTATGGCTCGGATGCAGCGGTTGAGTTTGCCGATCTATCCATGGAAACCGTGGCTTATCACGCTTACTGGGCATCTACCGAGCTGGCCAAAGAGCGCGGTACTTATCCAAGCTACAAAGGCAGCCTGTGGGATCGTGGCATCTTGCCGCAAGATTCGATTAAGTTGCTGGCGGAAGAGCGCGGTGGCTATCTAGAAATGGATACCAGCTCACGCTTAGATTGGACACAGCTGCGTGAACATGTCCGCAACCACGGCATGCGCAATTCAAACTGCTTGGCGATTGCGCCAACGGCAACCATTGCCAACATCATCGGCGTATCGGCGTGTATCGAGCCGACTTACCAAAACTTGTTTGTGAAATCAAACTTGTCAGGTGAATTTACCGTGGTGAATGAATACCTAGTGCGTGATCTAAAAGAGCGCGGTCTGTGGGATGCCGTCATGATCTCTGATCTGAAGTTCTTTGATGGCTCGGTATCTAAAGTAGAGCGCATTCCGCAAGACTTGCGTGACTTGTACGCAACGGCGTTTGAAGTGGATCCAAACTGGTTGGTTGAATGCGCATCGCGCCGCCAAAAGTGGATCGATCAAGGCCAATCGCTCAACCTCTACCTTGCTGGTGCATCGGGCAAAAAACTGGACGAGCTGTACAAATTTGCATGGCTGCGTGGCTTAAAAACCACTTACTACCTACGCACCATGGCCGCCACGGCAGCAGAAAAATCCACCGGCAGCGGTGGTGAGCTGAATGCGGTAGCGGTAGACGGTGGCTACACCCAGTCATCTGCAGCCGGTGCCAACTCGATCAGCGCCACGCCAACCATGGCAGCGATTGATGCAGAGCTACCAGCAACGGATATGAAATTCTGCTCGATTGATAATCCAGAGTGCGAGAGCTGCCAGTAAACATGTAGGGTGGGCACTTGTGCCCACGCGCGATGCCCAGTTTGAGTATCGCGTATCCACCGCGTGGGCAAGGTAAAACGCTTTGTCCACCCTACAATACCGAAAAAAATACCTTGAGAGTCAAATGACCGAAGCCCTGCACCCTGTCGATCAACTGATCCTCGCTTTACCTAAAACCGAGCTGCATCTGCATATCGAAGGCACTTTAGAGCCTGAGATGATGTTTGCGCTGGCTCGCAAAAATGGCATCAAGCTGCCATACGCCAGTGTAGAAGAAGTGCGCGCGGCCTATTGTTTTGATAATCTGCAATCGTTTTTAGATTTGTACTACGCCGGTGCCAGCGTACTGATTACCGAAGAAGATTTTTACGATTTGACTTGGGCGTATTGCGAGCGCGCTTACAGCGATCATATTGTGCATACCGAGATCTTTTTTGATCCGCAAACCCACACCGCACGTGGCATTGATATTGGCGTGGTGATTCGTGGTATTACCCGCGCTTTAAATGATGCCA
Source organism: Iodobacter sp. CM08 (assembly GCF_033446605.1). Lineage (NCBI taxonomy): Bacteria > Pseudomonadati > Pseudomonadota > Betaproteobacteria > Neisseriales > Chitinibacteraceae > Iodobacter > Iodobacter sp. CM08. Next base: position 22,985 of record NZ_JAWQUO010000027.1, read on the forward strand.
CCGATAAGCTGGGGATTAGCTCTAAGCTGATTTTATGCTTTTTACGCCATCTTTCTGAAGCAGAAGGCAGGGCCACCTTAGATGCCGCGCTGCCTTATCTGGCGCAAATCGACGGCGTGGGCTTGGATTCCAGTGAGCTGGGTCATCCGCCTGCCAAATTCCAGAAATTATTTAAGCGCTGCCGCGATCTAGGCCTGCCTGCTGTGGCCCATGCCGGTGAAGAAGGCCCAGCCTCATATATTACCGAAGCCCTAGATGTATTGGGTGCGCGGCGTATTGATCATGGCGTGCGCTGCACTGACGATGCCACCCTTGTGGTGCGCTTGGCGACGGAGCGTATTCCGCTCACCGTTTGCCCGCTTTCCAATTTAAAACTTTGCGTAGTGGATGATCTGGCCCAGCATAATTTACGTAATTTGTTGGCAGCAGGGCTATGCGCGATGGTGAATTCTGACGATCCAGCGTATTTTGGCGGCTATCTAAACGCTAATTTATTGGCTTGCCGCGCCGCGATGGATCTATCTGCGAGTGAAATTATTCAACTGATTAACCACAGCTTTGAGGCCTCTTGGCTGCCAGACGCGGATAAAGCCCGCTGGCGCGCCGAAGTATTGCGCATTGCTTGCATCGCCAAGTGAGTTTACTTAGCCGTTGTTTGCAAGCTTTTACCGCTGTTGCTAGCGCCTTAGTAGCCGCTTGCAGCCCGCAAAATACATTGCAAATAGAAAATGGCCGCTTACAAGCGCCCGCAGGTCAAGGCTATGTGGTGCTGGCTTTAACGCTGCAATCGCTTTCCTCAGATCAGGCTGATTTACAAGTTGAGCTGCTGGGGGCCCATAGCCGGCATAGCTTACGGGCAGATATCAGCCGCGATAGCATCGCTGGCCCTGCGGGTGAAGCCCGTGGCCGTTTGTGGGTTTTGCCGCTGGCAGCGGGTAGCTATACGCTGAGCCAAGCTTGGGGTAATTGGGCCGCAAAAGGTAGCAATGGCCGAGGTGGGCAACAGCATTTTCAGCTTGATCGGTCGTTTAAAATTGCTGCGGGTGAAGTGCTGTATTTAGGTGAGATCAGCGCCCAACTTCATTTTGCTGCAACATTGGCGTATAGCGATCAATCCACGCGCGATTTTTATCAACTTAAGCAGTGGGGCGTGCAAGATACAAGTCAGATTGCCACCCGCTTATTGCAGTAAAAGGTTGTTATATGTTTAAAGGTTTATTACTCAGCTGTGCGCTGCTATTAAATGGCTGTGCGATTGCACCGATTGCGGTAGTACAAGGCAAATTAAGCCCTCCGCCAGAGCAGGCTTACGCCATTGTTTCTTTAACCCTGAATTCTTTTGATCAAGACGGCGCTTCCGCTTGGCTACGCTTACAAGGCCCTAAGGGCAATATTGATTTAAACGCCAGCATTCAGACCGATACCATAGCCGCGCCAGATAAAAACGCCATCGGTAAATTGCATGTACTGGCCTTGACCCCAGGTGAGTACACCGCTGAGCAAGCCGTTGGTGATTGGTCTTATACCGCCGCAGGCTGGCCACAGCAGCGCCACGACTCATTGCCACTGGGCAAAAGTTTTTCTGTAAAGGCTGGAGACGTGGTTTACCTCGGCGAAGTGCATCTTGCACTGAGCTTTCAATCCAGCCTTAAGCTGAGCGATCAACATGTGCGTGATTTTTACGCGCTGGGCCAACAGTACGGCATTCAAGATTTATCCAATATTAAAACACAGCTACTCGGCACCTTAGCTCAGTAAGTATCAACACCTTAAGTGAAAGATAGGATCAGTAATATGCTTAATTTTGACGACGAAATCAGCACTCCAGCCGTAGCCATCAATCTTGATGCGGCTACCGCTAAACGCGTAAATGCCTCAGATAAGCGCGTGATTAACGGCACCACCGATGTTAACCAGCTGGTGCCGTTTAAGCACAAATGGGCATGGGAAAAATACTTGGCGCAGTGTGCAAACCACTGGATGCCACAAGAAGTAAATATGCAGCGCGATATTGAGCTGTGGAAAAGCCCGAACGGCCTGACCGATGACGAGCGCCGTTTGGTCAAACGCAATCTGGGCTTCTTTGTTACGGCTGACAGCCTTGCTGCCAATAACATTGTTTTGGGCACCTATCGCCAGATCACCTCACCAGAATGCCGTCAGTTTTTACTGCGCCAAGCTTTCGACGAAGCCATCCATACTCATGCTTATCAATATATCGTTGAGTCCTTAGGGCTAGACGAGGGCGAAGTATTCAACGCCTACAACGAAGTGGCCTCGATCCGCGATAAAGATGAATTTCTGATTCCTTTCATTAATATCCTAACCGATCCAAGCTTTAAAACCGGCACGCTAGAAACCGATCAGCAATTGCTGCGCTCCATTATTGTGTTCGCCTGCATTATGGAAGGCCTATTTTTCTATGTGGGCTTTGTGCAAATCTTGGCGCTGGGCCGCCAAAACAAAATGACCGGCGCGGCCGAGCAATACCAATACATCCTGCGCGATGAATCCATGCACTGCAATTTTGGTATTGATCTGATCAACACCATCAAAATGGAAAACCCACAGCTTTGGACTGAAGAATTTAAAACCGAGATTTACGGTCTATTTAAGCGCGGTGTAGAGCTGGAATACGCCTACGCCGAAGACACCATGCCCCGCGGCGTGCTGGGCCTGAATGCATCGCAATTCAAAGAATACCTGCGCTTTATTGCCAATCGCCGTTTGCAACAAATCGGCCTAGAGCCAATGTTCCCCGGCGTCACCAATCCATTCCCATGGATGAGCGAGATGATTGATTTGAAGAAAGAGAAGAATTTCTTTGAAACTAGGGTGACGGAGTATCAGACTGGTGGGGCGTTGAGCTGGGATTGATATTTAATTGAATTAGAAAGGCTGCCTTTGGGTGGCCTTTTTGATATGAGGTATTTGATGCTATATAAGTACACGAGAATAGATGAGTATTTAAAATCAATTTTGCTTGATGGGTACATCTTTGGTGCATCTCCTCATGTTTTAAATGATCCATATGAAACTAAACTCTGTATAAAAATGGATGGTGTTGATATTGATGGCTATTCGAAATATGTGTTTGAAGAGTCCAAATTTTCAAAAAGTTATTCTCCTGCCAATAGGATGATGGCCAAGAAGCAATTTTGTCATTTGTTGGCAAGTAACCCTGGGAAAAGGCTAGAAGATATTGAAAAAAGTTTTAATATGCATTGCTCAAAATTTGCCCGAATTGTTTCTTTATCTAGTGATGAGAATAATCCACTATTGTGGTCATTATATGCAGATTCTCATAAGGGCGTGTGTATAGAGTTCGAGAGTGATGTGGGTCTTTTCTCTTTAGCTAAGCCTGTTTTATATACTGATAGCTACCCAGTTGTGCCTGTAGATTGGCGTTTAGGTGGTAGTATTAGTTTGTGGGAGAAATTAATTTTGACAAAGGCTAATTTCTGGGCTTATGAGAAAGAATCAAGGTTGGCATTAATGGCTAATGAGGAAGGGCAAACCATTACGGATCAAGTCCTTTTAAATACAGGCGGTTCTAGAGCCAGTCGAAGGAATAAACCGAATGGGTCTGAATATTATTTCGGTAGGGATAAAATAAAAAGTGTAGTTTTGGGAGCTAGAGTTGCAAAGGATAATAAAAACAACGTTTGTGAATTAATTGAAGGCTCAGGCATTAAATTGTTTCAAGCTAAAATATGCCGTGGGTCGTATGAATTAAAATATATAGAGATATAGTTTGCAGATTGGGTATTTCGTAGGGCGGGTGAATTCCGCTACGTTTTGCGATGGAATATGAAAATGTAGGTCTCACTCTTTACTCGCTAATTAAAAAATAAAAGGTATTTTTAGTATAATAATTTGAGCATGTTTTATCTGACCAACGTGCAATGGTAAATTTAGCGTCTTGCTCAATAAATTCACTAAGTTTGCCTGCTTTTATTTAAATCAATTAATTTTGGTTTGCTGACGGCATTGCCAAAATATATTGAATTGATGGTTTGTTATGGTCTGTATTTTTTAGTGCCTTCGGCACGTTGATTTAGGTGCGGGAGTCCCCCGCGTGGGACTCACTTTCTTGAACGGCCAAGAAAGTAAGCAAAGAAGGCCGCCCCACGAAGCACGAAGGCCCCTCTCTGCGGATAATCGGCTCGGCGGAAAAGGCTGCTCGCTCGCTGCCTCGCTACCCCTTTTCCGAAACCCCGATCCGCTTATTCCTCGTTCGGCGTGCTTCAAGGGGAGATTTAAGCCCCGTGCTACGTGTTGCGATATAAATTCATATGGCTGGGGGCGAAAATATCCCAATCCCAATCCCAAATCCAAATCCAAATCCAAATCCAAACCTTAATGGTTTATCTCCGTCTTTGTTTTTCTCCGTGAAACTCCGTGTTCTCTGTGTCCTCCGTGGTTCAAGATTTGGGTTTTGCAGCACGGTAGGTTGGGCATGTTTTATCTGCCCAACGTGCAATGCTGAATCGAGAACTTGGCACAATAAAGCATCTAAGATTGCCTGTTTATTCTGAAATAGATTGAATTGATGGTGTGTTTGATCTGTACTTTTTAGTGCCTTCGGCACGTTAATTTTGGAGCGGTAGCCACCGCGGGGGCGTTCTTTTCTTAACGGCTAAGAAAAGAACCAAAAGAAGGCCGCCCCACGAAGCACGAAGGCCCCTCACTGCGGATAATCAGCTCGGCGAAAAAGGCTGCGCGCTCGCTGCCTCGCTACCCCTTTTCCGAAACCCCGATCCGCTTATTCCTCGTTCGGCGTGCTTCAAGGGGGTGATTTAAGCCCCGTGCTACGTGTTGCTATGTAAATTAAATGGCTGGGAGCGAAAATATCCCAAATCCAAATCCAAAGCCAAATCCAAAGCCAAATCCAAAGCCAAAGCCAAAGCCAAAGCCAAAGCCAAAGCCAAAGCCAAAGCCAAAGCCAAAGCCAAAGCCAAAGCCAAAGCCAAAGCCAAAGCCAAAGCCAAAGCCAAAGCCAAAGCCAAAGCCAAATCCAAAGCTAAATCCAAAGCCAAATCCAAAGCTAAATCCAAAGCTAAAGCTAAACAATGCTAGGTGAGGTGGTTTTGTGGGGGGTACCATTAAGCTGGCTTTCGTCTGAAATTTTCTATGGCAAGGCGTAGGGCGGGTGCACTCCCATAGGCTCTAACCAATTTGGTTTTATGTACGCAAACAATGAATCATCAAAATGACGCGCGCTTAGCACGGGGCTTAAAATCCCCTTGAAGCACGCCGAACGAGGAATAAGCGGCTCGGGGTTTCGGAAAAGGGGTAGCGAGGCAGCGAGCGCGCAGCCTTTTTCGCCGAGCCGATTATCCGCAGTGAGGGGCCCTCGTGCTGGTCGGGGCGGCCTTCTTTGCTTACTTTCTTGGCCGTTCAAGAAAGGGAGTCCCACGCGGGGGATTCCCGCACCAAAATCAACGTGCCGAAGGCACTAAAATTGGTTAGTGCACATGGGGTGCAACCCGCGTTTTCCTATATGGTTCGCGGCTTGTAAATACGCCTTCCCTTGCTTGTTGTGTCATCTATCCAAACACGCCTTACATTTTATTGCTAAGCAAGGGCAGCCCTTCGATTTCTGGCTGGGCGTACAGGAATCCTTGCTGCCAGTTAATGCCTAATGAGCTGAGGAAATCCGCTTCGCTCTGTGTTTCGATGCCTTCGGCAATGATGTGGATGCCTAGTTTGTTGCAGACTAGGGTTACGGCTTCGGCGATGACTTGCCTCACTGGGTCTGTGCCTATGTCGCGGGTCAGTTCCATGTCTAGTTTGATGATATGCGGCTGAAATTGGGCGAGTAGGTTTAATCCTGCATAGCCTGCGCCAAAATCGTCGATGGCGGTCATCATGCCTTGGCGGCGGTATTCTTCGAAAATCCCTTTAAGGTGGCCGCTGTCACGCACTTTTTCGCCTTCAGTCACTTCAAAAATCAGCCGCGAGTGGGGAAAGTTGAAGCGCTTGCTTGCTTCTAGCGTGGCACGAATGCACGCAGCAGGGCGGTAAACGGCGTTGGGCAAAAAATTAATGCTCAGCCGGCAATCCTCATGTTTGCTTAGGCCCAGCTTGGAGGCCAGCTCGATGGCTTTAACTCGACAGGCTTGGTCAAAGCGATAACGATTACTGTCATCCACTTGATCAAGAATACTGCTGGCTGACTCACCATTGCTTCCTCTTACTAGTGCTTCATAAGCCATGGGGCGCATGGTGCTTACATCTAAAATAGGTTGAAACGCCATTGTGAATTCAAATGGCAATAATCCTGGATCTCTACAGCCTTCACAGTTTAGAGGGGTAAATACATCCCCTGTATGTCGTTCTAAATTTGACATTAACTTACTCCTTTATTCCGCTTACCTCGTTAGTATAGTCAGATATTATGGATTATGTACCAGCTAGGCGATAGAGTATCGCTCTGAGGCAACCTGCTATCCTTCGATCTTGTTCCAGCCATACTTAGGCGGGGCAAATAGTTTACTTTAAATATGGCGAGCTATAAAAAGCGCAGCTTTTAGTTTATTTCTGGATGTTTATGGACCACTGTTTAAAACGTCTTTAATAAAAAATGGAGTGCTTTAATGGAACGGCTTTTGGAATGTTTGCGCGGGATGAGCTTGCTTGCCTTGGGTGATGTGCACTCTAATAATAATGCCAGAAAGCTAAGCCAGCGCCTGATTGAATCAGGGGAGGTTAATATTTTATTTATAGAGTGGCCTAATTTTAATCAGCTTAATGAGGCGATTGAGCAAATGATTTTAAATGGGCTGGATCAGCCTCAAGCGAGTGAGGCTTTAAGGCCAGCTCTAAAAACCCATCTGATCTCATAATACTGCGTTGCGCATTAAAAAATATCCTTACATATCAAACATATGCAGCGTCGATTTTTTTAATACGCGCCTTGTCTTATTTAGAAATATAGGTTTTTCGAGGCCCCCTAAAAGCGATGCAAGCCCTAGCCTTTTAGAGTTGACGGCGATTGCGATTAGCCACGTTTCTAGGGTTTTTCAGTTACTCCAAATAGAATAATATGAAGCCCCCAAAAAATCTGTTTTATTTAATGATGAAGGTTTGGCGGTAAGAGACGATTATGCGGCAACGTAAATCGATAAATACTCAAAATTAATCAGCCATGGCTGCTTAATTCTTTGGGGGGATAATCATTTTAAGGATTATGAAAACAGATATTTAAAGCCTTCTGAAATATTTGATGTTTTACCCAATAATTTTCTGAAAAAACTGAAGACTACTCATTCTATATTTTATATTCTTTATATACCTAATACACAAATAAATATGTATTTTTAATCAATGCCCTGCAATTTTATAGGAACACTACTAGTGGTAAGCGAGGCTTAATATTTTAATGCCTGATTATATCTCTTGCTCATTTTTTGTCATTTGTCTAAGGATATTAATATTTATAGAGTTAACTTGTAGGGGCGCTGCTTGCTGCGCCCTCGCGAAACAGGGCGCAGTAAGCAGCGCCCCTATAGTCTATTGGCCTGCATGCAATATATGGCTTTGTTTGAGCAAGAGGCATAATCAGGTTTTAGTATTAAAGGACATTGGGCTTAGCTCAGGGTAAATGGATTAAAACTATCTTGAGCATGGGCGGTGTAAGTAAATTACAAATTACATCTTTGCTCCATGGGCTTAAATATAAGCAAACATTATTTTATTCTTGTCGGTTAATTTCATTTTTATTTCTCCGTGCTTACCAATTTACCAGCTATAAAGGTAAGCTGGTTATTCTATATGGAGAGATCGCATGCATCTTCTCTCACCCGAAGATATTCAAGATATCTTCCCTTTGATTTTGGAGAACGTCGCCATTGGTGTGGCTATTTTAGATGCAGAGCTAAGGCAGGTTTGCATCAATAGCCGCCATGCTGCACTCAATAATGTGAGCGTAGCCCAGCATATGGGCAAAAAGCTGGAGGAATATTTGCCGCAGGCGGCGGCGGTGATTATCCCTAAGCTACGCTTTGTGCTGGAAACCGGCAGGCCTTTGCTAAAGCAGGAAATCCGCGGTGCAGTGCAGGGGCCAGATGGGCAGGTTTTGCATCGGCTTGCTTCTTATTTTCCTTGGAGAAATACAGAAGGAGCTGTGCGAGGCGTGGTGGCAATTATTCAGGATTCCACGCTTGATAATGTGGGTGAGCAGTTGCTGCAGGAAAGTCAGAAAAAATTACTCAAGGTTTTAGATAATTTATTCTCTTTTGTGGGCGTTTTAGAGCTGGATGGCACTTTATCTGAGGCGAATCAAGCGCCACTAACGGCGGCAGGGATCACACTGGCAGATGTGCGGGGGAAGAAGTTCTGGGATTGTTATTGGTGGTCTTATGATGCTCAGGTGCAGGAGCAGCTAATTGATGCGATAGAGCGCTGCCGGCTGGGTGAAACGGTTCGTTACGATGTACCCGTACGTATGCGCAATGATAGCCGGATGTGGGTCGATTTTATGCTGGCCCCGCTGCGTGATGATAAGGGCAATATCACCCACCTTATCCCTTCTGGCATGGATATTACCCAGCGCCATCAGAGTGAGGCCGCTTTACATCAGTCTGAAGAAAGATATCTGTCTGTGATTGAGTCCTCAGGTGAGGCCATCATTACTAAATCGTTAGATGGCATCATCACCAGTTGGAATTCGGCAGCGGTACAGTTGTTGGGATACTCCGCAGAAGAGGCGATTGGTATGCCGGTAACACGCTTGTTTCCTGCAGGCCGGCTAGATGATGAAGTCCAGATTATGCAGCGCATTATTGTGGGAGATCGTATTCCTACTTTTGAAACAGAGCGGATTCATAAAGAGGGACATATTGTTCAGGTGGCGGTGACCATTTCTCCACTTCGGGATAAGCAGGGCAGGGTGGTAGGGGCGTGTAAGCTAGCCCGGGATATTACGCTGCAAAAACGTCAGGTAGAAGCGCTGGAGCACGCACTAGAAGAAAAAACAGCGCTGCTGCATGAGGTTCACCACCGCGTAAAAAACAATCTGCAAATTGTTTCCAGCCTACTTAATTTGCAGGCACGTAAAGTGTCGCCAGAGGTGATGCCCGCGATTGCCGAATGCCAAGGTCGCATCAGCGCGATGGCCTTGGTGCACCAGTTACTTTATGAATCCGATAATCTTTCTAGCGTGAATCTGGCTGATTTTTTATCACGGTTGATTTTTTTAATTAATATGACTTATAGCGTTGCCGATACTAAGACGCAATTAAAATTTTCTGGTGCAGTGGCAGATATTACTTTAGATATTACCAAAGTGATTCCTTTTGGTTTGCTGATTAATGAATTGGTTTTAAACGCAATTAAACATGCATTTCCTAATGGTGCAGAAGGCCGAATTGAAGTGGGCTTAAGTCGTTTACCTAGCCAAGAGTTACAATTATTTGTTCGTGATAATGGCTGTGGTTTGCCAGCTAGTTTTAGTTGGGAAAAAGGCTCCGGCCTTGGCTCTCAGCTTATTCCAATGTTTGTTAATCAATTGCAGGGCAAGCTGATTACAGAATCATCTTCAGCTGGGGTTTGTTTTAAAATTTTGATCAATGAAGATAAAGCAGCTAGGGGCACTCACCATGAGCACCGAAAACATACTGATTGTTGAAGATGAGCCAGTAGTAGCCTTAGATTTGCAGCAAACACTGCAAGAAATGGGGCATCAGGTTTGTGGTATTTACACCAGCATGGATGCAGCAATTCAGGGGGTAGAAACACACCAGCCTAGCCTTGTGTTAATGGATATTCATTTGCAAGGAAAAGGGGATGGTATTGAGGCTTGCCAAGAAATTTATGAGCAATGGCAATTACCGGTGATTTTTTTAACCGCCTATGCCGATGAAAAAACCGTACGCCGTGCTGCAATTGCTAAGCCTTTTGGCTATTTAACCAAGCCTTATAATAAAAAAGATTTAAATGCGGTGATTCAGGTTGCCCGCTCTCGGCATGATGCCGAGTTGGCGCTGGCTAAATCCGAGCAAAAGCTTGCCATTGCCATTGAGGCGGCAGAGCTTGGCACATGGGAGTGGGAGTCTCAGCTTGATCGGTTGACGGGCGATGAGCGATTTCGGCTGATCTGGGGAACGGGGCTGCAGCCTTTTGTGGCGGGGCTGGCAGCCATGCTGAGCCGTGTACACCCTGATGATTTGCTTGGGGTGGAGGGTACACTGCAAACGCTGGGGTTTTTTAAATGTGAATTTCGCGCTAGGCGTGATTCAGGTGAATACGCATGGCTGGAAATGTTTGGCAATTTACGGATTAGATCTGCCGATCAGCATATTGTGATTGGCGCTTTGCGAGATATTACTCCACGTAAAGAAATGGAAGAAAGGTTGCGTCAAGCCAGCATTGTATTTAGCACTATTTCCGAAGCTATTATGATCTTAAATGCCAATGGCTTAGTTTTGTCGGTCAATCCTTCATTTAGCAAACTAAGTGGCTATTCAGAATTAGAAGTTATTAATCATCCAAGCCAAGAGTATTTAATTAATCGCCGTGAGCCGATAATTTCTTATAAAAATATTGCATTAACCAGTAGTGGTTTCTGGGCAGGGGAAGTGGGTTGCCTATGTAAAAACGGCGATATTTTGCAAACATTGCTGCATATTTGCACGGTTAGAGATCAAAATGGCGAGGTATTACAATTTGTGCAGACGTTTTCTGATATATCGGCCATTAGAGAGGCCGAGCATCAGTTGGTGCATTTGGCCTATCACGATCCATTAACTGGTCTTGGTAATCGTTATTTATTAGATCAAAATTTACAAAGCGAATTAGTGCGGGCACAAAGTCATGGCCGTACCGTTGCTATTATGTTTATTGATTTAGATGGTTTTAAAGCGATTAATGATTCCTTAGGCCATCATATTGGCGATAGGGTGATTCAAGAATCAGCCAGCAGAATTGTGAATCAAATCCGCCGCCATGATGAGGCAATCCGGCTAGGAGGGGATGAGTTTGTGGTAATGATCCCTGATGTCATTACACAAAGTGAAGGCTTTGTGGTGGCGAATAAAATATTAAAAGCACTATCGCAGCCTATTCAGCTTGATGAGCAAAAATTGGTTATTGGGGCCAGTATTGGGCTAGCTTTTTTCCCGCAGGATGGTCATGAACTTAGTGATTTATTAAGTGCTGCGGATAGTGCTATGTATGAGGCAAAGCGCCAAGGCAAAGGCCGCGTATGTGCTTACTCCAGTGATTTAGTAGAGAATGTGCGCACGCGGCTAAATATTGAGCAGGGAATGCATGGCGCACTAGAAAGAAATGAGTTTGTACTGTTTTATCAGCCTGTGGTCGATTTATATGAATCACGTTTATTGGGCTTTGAAGCGCTTATTCGCTGGAATCATCCTGAGTTTGGCGTACTTGGGCCAGATAAATTTATTGCCATTGCCGAAGAAACAGGCTTAATTGAGCCAATAGGTGCGTGGGTATTAGATACTGCTGTGGCTCAGCTTAAACAATGGAGCGTCTTTGGCCGTAGTGATTTAATGATGGCGGTGAATGCTTCGGTAAGGCAATTCCGTGGCGATGCTTTTTTGAATCAATTAAAAAACGTATTAAAGCGGCACGAGATTAATCCTAAGCAATTAGAAATAGAAATTACCGAGTCTATGCTGCAAGATTTCCACAGTATTAGAAAAATGGTGCAGGGGATGCGTGAATTGGGTGTTAGTGTGGCGATTGATGATTTTGGCACTGGCTACTCATCATTGGCGCTGTTGAAGCATTTGCCAATTACACGGATTAAAATTGATCGCTCGTTTATTATTTCACTACCAGGTACGGCGCGGGATGTTGGGCTGATTTCTGCAATTATGCAAATGGCCAATAGTTTAGAGCTAGACGTGACGGCGGAGGGGGTAGAAACATTCGATCAGTCGCAGATTTTACGTACGATGGGCTCCCCAGCAGTGCAAGGATATTTCTTTGCCCACCCTAAAGCTGCCGAAGAATACTCCGCAGATTGGATCAAACGCAGTAGTGTAAATGGCTTTTTTATTGGTGAAAAGAGAGCTGATTGATCGTTATTTTATTGTTTTGCTACATCGCTGCAATATATTTGCAGCCATATTCAGGTAAAAAGGAATGCTTAAGCTAGCTTGATGATGATAAAAATATATGCTAAAAACTACGGCGCGTTGCTTAAATAATGAGCCCTGCAATAAAATTAATTCAATGGCGTTTTTCTTGAGTTCCTTAGTTGATCTCTTTATAATAAAAATGTAATAAATGAGATAAGCATTAATCCGCTATCGTGCTTATCTTTTATTTGTAACGGATACAACACCATCTCCCACACTGAGACCAAAATGAAACGCTTTTTTTTGCGTTGTGTACTTCTATTTGCTAGTTTCAGTGCATCCTCTGCGGTTTGGGCTAGCGATGTGCTGCGCGTTTTTGCTTGGCCTGGTTATGCCGATGCCGATTGGGTCAGTGAATTTGAAAAAAGATACGATGCTCATCTTGAAGTTACTTTTGTCGATACCGATGAAGATTTGTGGGAAAAAGTTAAAAAAAATAATGGCGAAAATTTTGATGTTTTGGCCGCAAATACTGCAGAATTAAAACGCTATTATGAGCATAAATGGCTGGCGATTATCAGCCGTAAAAATATCCATAATTCAAATAATCAGTTAAAGCGTTTTAAAATTAACATAAATGATATAAATAGTGATGGTAATTTATATGCTATTCCTTTTGTTTATTCTGAAATGGGCTTGATCTACGATAAAAAACAAATAGATACTCCTCCTGTTTCAATGGCAGAAATGTGGCTGGAAAAATACAAAGGGAAAGTGGTTTTATACGATGGTAGTAATCATAATTTCAGCTTAACTGCCTTGGTGCTTGGTTTTAAAGATCCATTTAATCTATCTCAAGATGAAATGGCTAAAGACGTGAATAAATTACTAGAATTACGTGATCAGCAGCCGCTGTTTTACAATAGCCCAGAAGAAGGGACGGCCGCCTTTGTTAAAAACAAAGCCGCTTTAATGTTTGCTAATTATGGTAAACAGCAGCTTAAATTACTGCGCGCCGCTGGGGCAGATGTTGGCTATGTTATTCCTAAAGAGGGCGCTTTGGCGTGGCTAGATTGTTGGGCGATTAGTGCTAAAACTAAAAATAAAACACTGGCCGAAAAATGGATTAATTTTATGCTAGATAAATCAGTGAGTAATGAATTAACTCAGCGGCAAGGTTTATCTAATACGCTAGCGCATTCTAGTTTAGATGCCAAAGATAGGATAATTTGGATTAAATCTTCAGAGAACTTTGCACTGCGTACTCAATATTGGGAACGTATTCGTGCGGGTAATGCTAGAAACAGCAATAATAGGCCCAAAAAACCAAGCCTTTAATTTTGTTATGGCATGGCGTTCAATATCGAACGCCGCCATATTGGCAATGCCTTTGGCATTGGTATGTGATCAAGACAAAAGGCCGGTAAGAGAGCGCCGCAATTATGTGGCCAACATCGGCACGCTATCACCAGCGTGTTTTTTCATTTGCTTGGCGGCCTTTTTCTCTTTGGCGCTGTGAAGTGGTTGTTTCTTTGATTCCTTAACGGATTGTTTAGACTTGCTCATGGCTATCTATCCTTTTATGCCCCTGCGAACGCACGGTGCATCTTTAGTATAGGCCGATGTAAGAGATATGACGGCTTGTTTTAAGGAAATAGTAGCCTTGTGGATATTTAATATGACGAGTGCGACTCACTGATGGCTCAGCGGGAAAAGTATGTGGCTAGCCATAAGCCGCTGTTTTTCATGGCATAACCAAATAGCAGGCCAACTAAAAGCGATGCACTGACTAGCTGCCAATGGCCATCGCCTGCAAAAGTGGCGCAAGCCCCAATAAAGGTGCCAGGTATAAAGCCTAGCCAGCGCTGCTTGGCCTGTATGCACATTAAAAACGCCACGATGCCCGTTATGACATAGCCCAAAAATTGCGGCACTAAGGGGCTGCCGTGGATAATCACCAGCGCCCAAAATACCCCACTGGCAACGCTAAATAAGCTCAGCAGCAGGCCACGTACCCCGCCTTGTGGGCAGGCAAAATAGGCGGTGCAGCCTAAAAAACCTGCCCAGCTCAGTAGGCCAAAACTAAATGCTAGCCATCCCCATAATCCAGAAAGAATGCCCGTGGTGATGGCAATCATAAGCAGTGCATTCATTGCAAATAGTCAAAAATTAAAGAGGCCGAAGTGTAGCGGATTTTGGCATTTATTCTTTGATAATGATCTAGCTCGCTTTACGCTGTGCTCTGGCATTTTTGCTAATCGTTTTCCACTGGGAGAGCTGAGCGCGTTTTTGCAAGACCGTCATGGTTTCCCGGCTTAACTCCCTTAGTAGTTTATGAAAGCTTTTTAGCCGATCGGGGCTAATGTGGGCGCGTACTGCACAATCTGGTTCGTCCTTGTGTTGACAATCCCTATAGCGGCAATCTACCGCCAGTGTAGTGATATCGGCAAACGCGGCGTAAATCCCTGCTTCATCACTGTCTAGCTGTAGCGTGCGCAAACCCGGCGTATCAATAATGCACACGCCATTTGTGCAATGATGCAGGCTGCGTGAGGTGGTGGTGTGGCGGCCACGGCTATCATCTAGCCGCACCGCGCCAGTATTTTGCACGGCGGTACTGAGCAGGGTATTGGTCAGCGTACTTTTTCCCGCCCCGGATGAGCCAAGTAACACCACCGTTTGCCCCGCCGCCAGCCAAGGATGAAGCGCCTCTCTGGCCGTATCCGCTCGGCCATCGATAGCAAGTAGGCCAAGATGCGCCGGTAAGTGGCTGCGGGCTTGGGCTATTTTTTCTGCGGCTTGTGCCGAGCAATCCGCCTTAGTAAGTACCAAGAGCGGGGTGACTTCGTTAGCTAGGGTGAGAGTGAGATAGCGATCTAAGCGGCGCAGATTAAAATCGTGATCTAGGCCCATTACCAGCAGCGCTACATCAATATTGGCGACTAAGGCTTGCCGATGTCCCTCAATATTGCGGCGGCAGAGGCGGTTTTTTGCGGGCAGGATCTGGGTGATGCGTGCGTCGGCACTTTGAAATAGTACCCAATCACCCACCGCTAGCGTTGCGCCACTTGCATGTAATTGCTGCTGCAGTGCAGGTAATAATTGAGTGGATATTTCATGCTGGCCATCGTGTAGCTGTAGATGATCGCGTTGAATATTAATCACGCGGCCAAGTTGCTGCTGTGGCTGGGGCGTTAAGTTGCTGAGGGTTTGTAAAACGTGCGAATCAAAACCAATAGCACGTAATTGTGCAATATCGATGTTTTCTATCAAGATATAGATATCCAAAAGACGAGATAAGAGCGCGAGTGCTTGCGGGCAAGACGCGGTATTGGTCGGATATCTACAAAAGGATAGAGTTGCTAGCTGATCAGAATCCGACCGTAAGGAAAATAGGCGCAAATGTTTTCATGGCGTTTCCTTAGTCGATGGATGGAAGCTGCAATTTAAGCGTTTAGACTGGTGTGGTCAACAATACTGGGGAAAGCTGTTGCAAACATCATGAAAGCTAGAAATATTGAATGATGCTGGCGCTTATTGCCGTGAGTGAGGGGCAGCACAAAAGGTGGGTATACCACCCACCTTTTGATGCTTAGCTTTGTGCCATTCTGGTTTTTGCCAGCGGTGGATTTTTGGCGAAGTAGCGTTTAATGCCTTTATGCAGCGCGCTGGCCATTTTTTGTTGATAGGCTTCGTCGATCAGCTTTTGTTCTTCTTGCGGGTTTGAAATAAATGCGGTTTCAACCAGAATTGACGGGATGTCCGGTGCTTTAAGTACGGCAAAGCCCGCCAGCTCAACGTTTTGTTTATGTAGGCGGTTGATGCTGCCCAGCTCACCTAGCATAGATTTTGCTAGCTTCATGCTGTCGTTATTAGTGGCTGTTTGGGTTAAGTCCATCAAGGTGTGTGCTAAGGCCTTGTCTTTTATATCGAATTTTACCCCACCAATTAAGTCGGCGTCGTTCTGGGTTTGCGCTAGCCAGCGTGCTGCCGTGCTACTAGCGCCTTTTTCAGAAAGCATAAACACCGATGAGCCATTTGCGTCGGGCCGAGTAAAGGCGTCGGCGTGGATGGAGACAAATAAATCAGCCTGCACGGCGCGGGCTTTTTTAACCCGCACGCCAAGCGGCACAAAAAAATCGCCGTCGCGGGTGAGCACCACGCGTATATTTGGCTCGTTCTCTAATAAGGCTTTGAGCTTTTTAGCAATGGCGAGCACCACGGTTTTTTCATGGTTGCCTCCTGGCCCCACTGCGCCTGGGTCTTCGCCGCCGTGGCCAGGATCGAGCACGACGGTAATCAGCCGGTCTACCTTCATCTTGCTGCGATCCACGCTGCCGTCTTTATTCTCTGGCTCAGGCTTAGTTGCAGCCGGTGGTGGAGTAGGCGGTGCAGGTTTGCTATCTGAATTTTGATCGTCCAAAAACGCCAAGAGCGGGTCATTTTGTGATGCAGGGTAGAGATCAATCACTAAGCGATGCTTGTATTCGCCAACCGGATTGAGGGTGAAAATCTGCGGTTTGATTTCTGCTTTTAAATCTAAGACTAAGCGCACCGTGCCGGGTTTATTGCGCGCTGCACGTAGCTGCTGAATATAGGGATCATCGCCGCCCACTTTGCTAGATAGGCTTTGCAATTCGTTATTGATATCAATGCCTTCCAAATCAACGACCAAGCGCTCAGGGTCCTTAAGCGAAAACTGCTTAAAGGTGAGGGCAACGGTTGATTCGATGGTGACACGGGTATAAGCCTGAGCTGGCCAAACCCGCACCGCCACCACACTGGCAGCAGGCGCTGCAAAACCCAGCGGGGTAACCGCCAGCAGCAGGCTGGCGCTCGCACCACGTAAGATATCGCGGCGGTTTAAGCTGGGGATTGCTAAATCTAAGGGTAAAGACGATTGAGGCATGTTCGGCCTTGCTCACTAAATGCTTGGATATGGGCCAGACGGCCGTCGTGTTCGGGCGTTAAAGTAATGATCCAATCAGGGATTGGCAAGAGACCTTCGGCCTTGTCTGCCCATTCGATCAGGCAGATGGATTGGGCATTAAAGTAGTCTCTAAAGCCAGCATCTTCCCATTCGCTGGAATCATTAAATCTATACAAATCAAAGTGATATAAGTATAAGTTAGAAACAGTATAAGGTTCAACTAGCGTATAGGTGGGGCTTTTTACTCGGCCAGCAAAACCAAGCCCGCGCAATAGGCCACGGCTAAGGGTAGTTTTACCAGCGCCCAAATTACCTTCTAAAAAAATCACCATGGCGGGCGTAACACTTAAGGCTAAACGTGCACCCAATGCCAGTGTGGCTTCCTCATCCGGCAAAAAGCAGCTGAAGTCGGTATCATTATGCATATGGCTCTACATTGATTAGATTATTAAAAAACTGCCGTATATCGGCTTAAGCGATGCACCCGCGTGGGCAAGCTAATCCTCTTTGCTCGCCCTTTATATTTATTAAGTTGATTATGACGATATTGCAGCAATCTTTAGATTACCAAGCGCTTGCCCAGCAAATTAAAGCGTGGGCGCAAGAATTAGGCTTTGCCCGTGCCGGCATCACTGGAATTGATTTAAGCCACGCCGAAGCGGGTTTACAAGAATGGCTAGATGCAGGCTTTCATGGCGAGATGGATTATATGGCAAGGCACGGTATGAAACGTGCTAGACCTCACGAATTACACCCCGGCACTATTTCACTTATTTCTGTTTTCTTGCCTTATTTGCCACCAGGTGCCGCTAATTCGGAAGCTATTTTACTCGATTCCAATAAAGCATACCTTTCTCGTTACGCGTTAGGGCGGGATTATCACAAGGTTTTAAAAGGACGTTTACAGCAGTTGGCTGATAAATTGGCCGCAGAAATCGGCCCATTTGGGCATCGGGTATTTGTTGATTCTGCACCTGTGCTAGAGGTAGAAATTGCAAAGCAAGCAGGCCAAGGTTGGCGGGGTAAACATACTCTATTAATTAACCGTGATTACGGCTCTTATTTTTTTATTGGTGAATTATTTACTGATTTACCGCTACCACCCGATCCACCTCAAGTGGAAGAGCACTGTGGGCGCTGCACGCGCTGCATCACCGCTTGCCCAACTGGCGCGATTGTTGCGCCCTATAAAGTGGATGCGCGGCGCTGTATTTCGTATTTAACTATTGAATTAAAAGGCAGCATCCCCGAAGAATTCCGCCCCATGCTGGGTAATCGCGTATATGGCTGCGATGATTGCCAAATGGTTTGTCCGTGGAATCGCTTTGCGGTAGACACAAAAGAGAGCGATTTTCATGTGCGCCATGGCCTGGATGACGTTACGCTGGTGGAGCTATTTGTCTGGAGCGAGGCAGATTTCAAGCAAAAAATGGCTGGCAGCGCAATTTACCGCATCGGTTACGAGCAGTGGCTTAGAAATATGGCCGTAGGCCTAGGTAACGCGCCTAGCTCACCCGACGTGATTGCCGCTCTGACTAGCCGGCAAGATGACGCAAGTGCTTTAGTCAGAGAACATGTGGGCTGGGCTTTGCAGCAGCACGGCATTGATTGACCTTATTTATGGCTTGGTTTGGGAATGTGTAGGGCGGGTGCAACCCAACCCTATCAACTTAGGCACTCCATGTAGGGTGGGCAAGGTGGTTTATCTTGCCCACGCGGATGCACACAGCGTGGGCAAAAAACGCGCCCACCCTACACATTTTACAAGTCTTTAAGTTGATAGGATTGGGGTGAAACCCGCGAGCGATGTTAAAAAACGCGGGGTGCACCCGTCCTACGATATTTATAATGAGATTGAGCAAGCGGTATCACTTAAATGCATTGATTTTTTTAAGTATTTCTAATCCCTGTTGCTCTTCCTTGCCCCCAGCAGCGATGCAGTTTTCAATTCCGCCATTTTCTAGCCATTTATTTTTACCATCTTGCTGATAAAAAGAGACGTATTTACACTCTTTAATCACCTGATTTAAACCATTTTTAGCGGTGTAATTGACTTTAACAATCATCGCCTTATCAGCGAGTTTACTTTGCCAAATGACATTGCCATTGGTCAACACAAAGCTTTTAGGGTTCTTTAACGTGGTTTTGATGATTTCACTTGCATCATCCACTTCGGAAGAGCCACAAGCCGATAAAAATAACAGTAAAAACAGCGCGGTATATTTCATGGGGATTTTTTCTATTTCAATGAATAAATATTATTTTAACCATAGCGCCAAGCTGGGTTAGCACTTTGATTTTAACAGGGGATGCCTTGCTAGGGGGCTTAATTATATCGATTGATTTGCCTTAGTAGGGCAGGTGAAACTCAGCGTTTTTAGCCGTTGTTCAGGCGGGTTCGAGTATAATTTTGAGATTAAGCTTAATAAACGGGGGCTTAATCAAATAGGCGCTTAGACTAAGCACCAGCACTTGCCACCGGTCTAAACCAAAGGATTCATAAATGGCTATTCGCTCAATTCTAAAAATGGGGCATCCCCTGCTACAGGCGCACGCTTTGCCAGTGGAGGCGTTTGATACGCCAGAGCTGCATGCCTTGCTGGTGGATATGTTCGATACTATGCACGATAGCGGTGGAGTAGGCATTGCTGCGCCGCAGATTGGCGTAAGCCTACAAGTGGTGATTTTTGGCTTTGATGCCAGCTCCCGTTATCCCGATGAGGCCGCAGTGCCGATGACCGTGCTGATAAACCCTGTGCTTACGCCACTGAGCGATGATGTAGTAGAAGGCTGGGAAGGCTGCTTATCTGTGCCAGGTTTACGCGGAGAAGTGCCACGGTTTACCCAGCTACGCTATCAAGGTTTTGATATCTATGGGCAGGCCATTGATCGCAGCGTGAGCGGCTTTCATGCCCGCGTAGTGCAGCATGAATGCGATCATTTAAATGGCATTTTATATCCACAGCGCATCCGTGATTTAAGTCATTTTGGCTATACGGATACGCTGTTCCCTGAGTTGGAAAAATAATTTATTAGGATTTGCTTGGCCATACCGATTTATTAATAAGTAAGGCCAGCAGCATGATGATGCCCCCAATTAATAAGCGGGGTAAATCTTGTTGCTGATGCCAAAATAATAAATTAATCACAATCCCCACGGGGATATGCATATTATTCATCGCACCTAACGTGCCTGCATCCACTTTACACGCGCCTTTATTCCACCAATAAAAGCCCAGTGCGGATGAGATTAAGCCTAAAAAGCCTAAGGTTGCGAATTCTTCAAGATGTTGCGGTAGTTTAGCTGGGTTACCAAAAATTAAATAAGACGGCAGTGCAATCAGTAGCGCGCCTAAAAAGAAATAGCCGAAGCTGGCTGATTGCGGCTGTTGGTCAGGATAGTGCTGGTTTAAATAGCGATAACCCACTTGTCCTGCAGCAAAGGTGATATTGGCCAATTGCAATAATAAGAATCCATTTAAGGCATTAGCATCAATTTGATTGTAGCGAATCACTAATGAGCCTAGTACTGCAATGAAAGCCGCAGATAGAGCGCGTGGATTAAAATGCTTTTGGCATAAATCGTCGAGCAGAGTAATATAAATTGGCGTAAAAATGGTAAATAGCAATACCTCGGCCACGCTTAAAAATTGAAATGATCGATAAAGGCATAGATAGGTAATACCAAATTGCAAGGCTCCCGCAGCCATTGTGCCTAGCTTACGTAGCGTGCTAATGCCGGTCCAGCGGGTAAAGGGCAGAAATACCAGTCCAGCAATGGCAACTCGGCTTAGCACGGCAAAATCGCTATCGACATGGCCAGCTAGAAATACCCCAATCAAATTAAATGATAAGGCCCAAACCACTGTAATAAAGGCGAGATAAGGCAAGGCTAAAATCCAAATAATGGCTGGATGTGCATTTTAACGCTTGTTTGGTGATTTTTTGCGTGATGGCACATTTATCACATAAAAATGGTGCTTATCAACTTAAAGTCATGCCTTTGGAATGCTTGGTTTTTGTAGGGTGGGCAAAGGCGATTTATCTTGCCCACGCGGATGGTTGTAAATAGTTAATCTTGATATGAAATGACCCAATACGGGCGGATAAGCATTCTAGGAAAATATCTGCTGTTGAAATGCGCATTTATACGGGTAATATCGCTGAAGTAATAATTACTTTAGCAAAGGAGGAGGGTATGGATACTTTAGAGGTGGCAGAAATCAAAGCTTTTGTTCCTGCTAAAAACTATGAAGTGTCTAAGCAGTTTTATCAGGATATTGGTTTTACTATGGCATCAGACGCTGGTGGTGTCGCCTATTTTTATACGGGAAGCAGCAGCTTTTTATTGCAAAATTTTTATGTAGAAGAGCATGCCAATCATTTTATGATGCATCTCTTGGTTAAAGATGTATTGGCGTGGCATGCTCATTTAAGTGCGCTAGATTTAGTAGGCAAGTATCAGGTGAAATTAACCGCTGTTGAAGTGCAGCCGTGGAAAATGCAAGATTTTGTGTTGATTGATCCAAGCGGGGTCTTATGGCGAATTGGGCAAAATATTTAAACAGCACATCCCTGTTGTTTGAAAAGGGATGTGCTGTTTCTAGGCTAAAATCGTTGTGCTTAATCCGGCTGTTTAAATACTTTATATTGGAAATGCACCAATTCGTTTTAAAGTGGCCGATCCCATCATCGATAAATGCGTTTGCGGATCACCGTAGTATTGAATATCACCCGAGCCTGCCACGCTGGCACTGAGCTGCTCTTTAGCGGCAACAATCACTTGCCCAGATCCCGCCATGCTTAGCTTCACAATTTTGGCTTTTAATTGCATCGTATCAACTTGGCCAGAGCCGCCCATTGAAATTGTTAATATATTAACATTACCTGCAGATTTAAATGAGCCACTGCCTCCCAGTGAAACATCTAAATCGCTGCTTTGCAGCTCTTGAACTTGCACACTGCCCGAGCCGCCTAAGTTCACACTTACATTACTCACATCTAGCTTGCTTAATTCTACGGTGCCTGAACCCGCAGTATTTATGATTAATTTTTTAGCCGTGAGTGGTTTGGCATAAATAGAGCCAGAACCTGCTAAGTTAATGCTTCTTAGCTCTTTGACGCGCACAATGATATTGAGTGTTTTGGTATTTAAATCAATGCGCTTGTGGCGGATTTTCAGCCCGCCATTTTCTACAACGGTTTCAATGGCGGGAATAATATTATCGTCACTTTCAATCGTAATACTTTCTTGATTGCCTTGAATAATCTCTACCCGCCCCGTTGTTTCACTTTCAATGCGATTAAATGCAGGCAGCATGCGCGTTTGTTTTTCTATATGGCCAGAGCCTTGGATGGTTTTAGTAAATAAAGAAAAAGCATAGGCTGGGTTGAGTTGGATAGTGCAGATCACGAGTACTAGAGCGGGCAGAAGACGTTTCATGCTTTTTCCTTACATTGTTAGTATGGCTAATCTGAAATTGATAGTGGTAATTATGTCATCTAAGTAAGTCATGCATAAGTTTGATGAGATGATCTGCATAAATCAGGGCATAGTGTGTGTATTTTGCGGCACAGAACGCAGCCGCACAGATTCTTAAGTTATGCGGTACTGCTTGCGGTAGCTTTACTGCCGATATAGCGTATTCCTTGAGCGTGTTGGGTAAAGGTCAGCTCAAACTCAGGATGGTAATGCCATTGAAAGGCACAGAGCTGATCTTTGGAGTAGAAATACTGCCAACCTTGCCCATGTGTATTCTCAATCCACTCCCTGACTAACATTGCGTCTACCTGTTCTGATTTTTGAGCTGATTGTAGAAGAAATACAGCCAGATCTGGAACTTTGTAGTAAAAAGATCGGGCAAAATAGTCTTATTTACAGGAGTAGTCAGATGATGTTGTTAAATGCGCAGGCTCTGTTATTTGATATGGATGGCACACTGGTAGATTCATCCAGCAAGGTGGCTGAAGTTTGGTCGGCGTGGTGCCAGCGTCATGCTATTGATTTTGCCACTGTGATGGCCATTCAGCAGGGCGTACGTTCAGAAGACACCATCCGCCGTGTGGCCCCGCATTTAGATTGCATAGCAGAAGGGCGATGGGTGGATCAGTACGAGGCGGATGATTGCACTGGCGTGGTACAAATTTTAGGGGCGGCGCAATTTTTGGTCGCACTTCCAAGGCAGCGTTGGACGGTGGTTACTTCGGCTGGCTTGCAATTAGCCAGCAATCGCTTGAGCCATTGCCAGCTGCCTATTCCTCCACATATCGTTTGTGCAGAAGATGTGAGCGTGGGCAAGCCAGATCCTGAAGCGTATCGCCTTGCGGCCGGCCGCCTTAATTTTGCGCCGCAGGATTGTATCGTTTTTGAAGATGCGCCAGCAGGTATCGCTAGCGCCCTAGCCGCGGGCTGCCAAGTGGTGCAAATAGGTGGTGTGCAAAAGCTACATCCCGATATATTGGCGGTGCTGCAAGATTGGCAAGCACTGAGCGTTGTTTCAACACAAGATGGTTTGTTGCTGAGCTTGGGTGAAGTGGCATTAAGTGACTGAGTGATGGCTGCTATGCCCCACATTAGCAGCCGCCGCTCTCAGCCAAACTATTCGAGCGCGGCTAGCAAGGCCTGCACAGGGTGGCGTAGCGTGGCTTGGTCGATTAGCTTGGCTTGGCAACGGCATGAATAGCCGGTGGCAAGCAGCTTGGATTGATTTGAATTCACCTCAGCGTGTTGCGCCACAATTTTGCCCCAGCTCTGTGCATAAATCTGCTCTGACATCGCTCTATGATCCGCCTCGTGCCCAAACGTGCCCGCCATGCCGCAGCAGCCCGCAGCTTGGGTGGCAAGGGTATGGCCGAGCGCGGTGAAGACTTTATCCCAATCACTATATGCGCTGGCAACATTGGTTTTTTCGCTGCAATGCGGTAGCAGGGTAAAGCTTTGCGCCGTATAGGCGGGTATTGCGGGGCGCTTGGCTAGCGCCTCTACCAGCCATTCTTGTAGCAGGGCGACTTGGGGCGGATTGGCTAGCGTTTTGGCGTATTCGCTGCGGTAAGTCAGCGTCATGGAAGGATCTATCCCCACTAGCGGAATGCCTGAAAGGGCCAGTGCTTGCAGCATCTTGCTATTGTCTGCGGCAAGGCGGGCAAATTGTGGCAAAAAGCCGTGTACATGCAAGGGCTTGCCATTGGGTTTATAGGGGGCGAGCAGCGGGGTGAAGCCAAGCTTTTTGAGTAGCTCAAATACATCCAGCACCAGTTGGGTTTCAAAAAAACTGGTAAAAGCATCTTGCACGATAATCACGGAGCTGGGGGTGTTTGCTGTGTTTGCTGCTGCCAGCGCAAAGCCACGGCGTAGTAAGGTGGCCTGCAGATTAATGCCGCTGAGCTGTGGGCTTTCCACCAGATTAAATTGTTTTTGCAGTTTTTTTGATAAGGGATGGCTCACTAGCGCGTTGTAAAGGCGTGGCATTTTAGCTAGTAGTGGCAGCGTGGCTTCTAGGCTGGCCACCAGATAATCTTTGGCGGGGCGCAGATAGCGGCCGTAATAAAGATGCATAAATTGCGAGCGCAGCGCCGGAATATCCACCTTCACAGGGCATTGCCCCGCACAGGATTTACACGCTAGGCAGCCGTTCATGGCCTCCATCACTTCGGCTGAAAAATCGCCTTTTTTATTCAGGCTATTGATCAGGCGGCGTGGCCAGCTGGCAGGCTGAGCCTTGCTTGGGTCTACGCCTTTTTCCGCGAGTTGGCGCAGCCATTCACGCATTAAAGACGCACGCCCTTTGGGTGAATGGCGGCGCTGGCGAGTGGCTTTCCACGATGGGCACATGGCGTCGTCGGGGTCGAAGTTATAACAAGCACCGTTGCCATTACAGTGCAATGCCCCCTCATAATCCTTGCGGATATGAATAGGGATTTGCCGGTCGTACTGGCCGCGGGTTGGCACGGCGTCAATTTTAAGCAGCGCCTCATCGGCCGAGGGCGTGGCGATTTTGCCAGGGTTGAGCTGGTTATGCGGATCGAACACCTGCTTGATCTGCTGTATGCAGGGATAGAGCTTGCCAAAAAAAGCCGGTGCATATTCGCTGCGCAGCCCCTTGCCGTGCTCGCCCCACAATACGCCATGATATTTCTGCGTGAGCGCCGCTACGCCATCACTGATCTGACGCACCAAGGCCAGGGAGTTGGGATCTTTCATATCGATGGCGGGGCGAACGTGCAGCACGCCCGCATCCACATGGCCAAACATGCCATAAAACAGCCCGTGAGCATCCAGCAATGCACGAAATTCGGCAATATAATCGGCAAGGTGCTCGGGCGGAACGGCGGTGTCTTCTACAAAAGGAATCGGGCGGGCTTCTCCCGCTCTATTGGCTAACAGCCCAACAGATTTTTTACGCATCCCCCAGATGCGTTTAACCGCCGCATCGCCACGCGCCACGGTAAAGCGCTTATGGCCCAAGCCTTGTTCGATACGGGCGATTTGGGCGGATAGATCGGCCTCATCGTCGCTCAGTACTTCAAGTAAATTAATCCCCAGCGCAGGCTCGCCGTCTTCAGGAAAAAAACCAGCAATGCCTTGCCAGATCAGATCGTCTTTGGCGAGCTGCAAGATGGTGGAATCCACCGTCTCGATCGAAGCCGCGCCCAGCGCCATCAGCTTGGGCGCATCGCGCAGCGCAGCATCAAAGCTTAAGTAGCGGATATTAATCAGCGCGCTGTATTTGGGCAGCGGCAGCACATTGAGCTTGGCTTCTATAATCAGCCCTAGCGTGCCTTCGGATCCGCACAAAATAGCGTTCAGATCAAACTGGCCGTCGTTATTTCTGATGTGGGCTAAGTCGTAGCCGGTGAGGCAGCGGTTTAGCTTGGGAAAGGTGGTGCTGATTTGCTCGCTATGATCTTTATAAATTTGCGCAATCAGCCCGTGTACATGGCCGACTGTATTATCCTGCTCGCAAATTTGCAGCAGCAGCTCATCGTTTATGGGCTGCGAGTGCCAGAGCGTGCCGTCGAGTAAAACCGTCGCCAGCTCTAACACATGATCTCGTGTTTTGCCGTAAAGGCAGGAGCCTTGGCCGCTGGCATCGGTATTAATCATGCCGCCAATGGTGGCGCGGTTAGAGGTGGATAATTCAGGGGCAAAAAATAGCCCGTGCTTAGCTAGCTCACGGTTTAGCTGATCTTTAACCACGCCGCTTTCTACCCGCACCCAGCGCTCAGCCGCGTTGATTTCCAGAATGGTATTCATATTCTTGGATAGATCGATTACCAGCCCATCGCCCAAAGACTGCCCATTGGTGCCTGTGCCACCACCCCGAGGGTAAAGCTTAATGCTGTGGAATCTTGGCTCGCTGGCCAGTTTGACCACACGGATCACATCGTCTTGATGCTTGGGGAAAACCACGGCCTGCGGTAAAAGCTGGTAGATGGAGTTATCCGTGGCCAGCACGGTGCGATCCGCCAGCGCCGCGCTGATCTCCCCAGCAAAGCCGCGCAAACGCAGCTCGGCGATAAAATCGAGGTAGATAGAGGTTGGTGCGGGAGTTTTGCTGAGGCGAGGGATCATGGCTTTAGGCGGGGGAGGTGATGAATGTAGGGGCACGGCATGCCGTGCCTATCTTAGGGGAAATGAGGGTGAGCAAGGGGGTTTATCTTGCCCACGCGGCAAAGCATTGACGCGTGGGCACAAAAACGTGCCCACCCTACATAAGGTTTTTTAGCGATTAACTTGCCGCGGTCATCTTAAAAATCCCCTGAGCGTTCGATGCATCAAAGCGCAGATCTAGCTGCTCGCTATCGGGTAGTTTATCGCGGCTGATAAATTCGTAAAAGGAGCCAGGTACAGTGCGGGTGATGGGGTGATTTTTTTCATCAAGGAAAACACGCTGCACCATGGCGGCTTTAAGTGCGGTTTGCCTGACCGCGCCAGAGCCAGAGATTTCTACGCTGTCTTTAATGGGATAGCCTTTTGCCCGCAATTCGTCGGCCAGCTCTATCACATGAGGCACACGGTCGGTGGCGTGGTTAAAGCGGTTGCCTTCGGTGCTTATCCACGCCATTTCTGCGGATTCGGCTAGTACGGTTTCGTAATCCACTAAATGTGGCGCTTCGTGTTGCACATCAAAACAGCCAACTAAGGCAGGCAGCAAGACGGCTGCGTCATCAAAGCTTAATTCTTTTTGGCTGGCTAATTGCACCAGTAGGCTGTGGTGCTGTGGCCCTAAGGGATCGCGTGATTTATGTACGATCCGTTCGGCAGCGACTTGAAAGTTAATAGAAAACTGATCAACGTGTAGCTCAGATACAAAAAACTGCGAAATGACTTCAGGCAAATCAAGATGGCAGTAAGCACGGCCGGTCATCTTTAGTTTTTTAAGTGGATAAACATGGGCTACAGCAAAACCCAGAGGCTCTAAGATCCGTTTAAATGCTTGCTGGCCATGCGGTAAAGCACCGGTACGCGCCGCATCTACTGTGCGCAGCGCGCCGTGATCAAACACCACTTTGCATCCTGCGGCTAGTTTTTCTGCCACATAACGTGCGCCTTCTGGCACAGCGCTTAGGTTTTGTGCAAACAGCATCATATTCATGGCTTGCGCCAGTACCGCGCGGCTTACTTGATTGCTGGTGGGGCCAAGTAGGCGTGGATCGACTTCAATCATGGCAAAGAGTTGCTGGGTCTTGGCTGTGCCCGCAACCCGCAGCAGCAATTGCCCTAGCTGCGTGGTTTCGATGGCGGTGGTATCAAAAGAAGTGCGATCCATTTTGCTAATACCCTTTAATTTGAAAAAAGAATGGTGGGGCTTTACCCCCTCTTCCCCAGCCCCTCTCCCACAAGGGGAGAAGGGGGATTCAGCAGGTCATATTTATTACTCGTAGGGGCACGGCATGGCGTGTCTTTTACGTTTTAATCTATGTTTTAGTCTGTGACGATTTGCGTTTAGGTTCAAGCGATGTATTCTTACT
Source organism: Iodobacter sp. CM08 (assembly GCF_033446605.1). Classification (NCBI taxonomy): domain Bacteria; kingdom Pseudomonadati; phylum Pseudomonadota; class Betaproteobacteria; order Neisseriales; family Chitinibacteraceae; genus Iodobacter; species Iodobacter sp. CM08. The sequence goes on from NZ_JAWQUO010000027.1 coordinate 50,936, forward strand.
ACTTCATTCCAAAAAGTCATGAACTATGCGGCGTATTCTTCCTTCCTTAGGTGCTTTACAGTGCTTTGATGCTGCGGCTCGCCAGCTTAGCTTTACCCGTGCAGCCGAAGAACTCAACGTCACTCAGAGCGCAGTTAGCCGGCAAATCCGCTTATTAGAAGAGTTTTTGGGACGCGCGCTTTTTCATAGGATTAAACAACGTTTAGTTCTGACCGAGGCAGGGGAAGCTTATGCGCGGGATATTCGAGATGTATTAGATAAGGCCGAGGCTGCCACGCTGGCTCTGATGGCGTATAGCGGCACCAGTGGCGCGCTTAATTTGGCGATTTTGCCTACTTTTGGCTCGCGCTGGTTAGTGCCAAGGCTGGGTAGCTTTACTCGGCGCTATCCAGAGATTCAGCTGAATTTACTCACCCGCCTAAAGCCCTTTGATTTTGCTAAAGAAGAAATCGATGTGGCGATCCATTTTGGCGATACTTCTTGGCCAGGGGTGGAATATCACTGGTTGATGGACGAGGAAACCGTCCCCGTTTGCGCCCCCAGCCTATTGGCAGGCCGTGTTTTAACTGGTCCCGCTGATTTGGCAGATTTTACATTATTGCAACAAACCACCCGCCCACAAGCATGGGCCGATTGGTTTGAGGCGGTGGGTGGGCAAGCCAAAAACACCGGCAAAGGCCCAAGGTTTGAGCAGTTTTATATGGTGATTCAAGCTGCATTGGCTGGGCTAGGCATGGCGGTATTGCCGTTGTTTTTAGTGCAAGAAGAGCTAGCCAGTGGGCGGCTTGTGGTGGCTATTGATCATCCAGTAAAAAGCCGAAATGCTTATTACCTAGTTCACCCCAAAAGCAAACACGATGCCTATCCGGTACAAGTGTTTAGGGATTGGATATTGGGGGAGTGTGAATGAACGCCAAAGACCAGTTAAAACTAAAGAATGGAGCCGCAGGGTTTATTTTAGGCAAAAAAAATGACCGTTCGCCCTAGGGAAAACGGTCATTTTGCTGCTTACGTGTGGGTCGGCTTACTATAAAAGCTGAAGTAAGCCGTATGAGTGGATGCCTTATAAACTTATTCCAGGTGACAACTGAGCGGGCAGCACTAGGCTGGCCGATTCGATGGATGCCATTGGTGTGGCGCAGTAGTCGGCGGCGTAATAGGCACTTGGGCGGTGGTTACCTGATTTACCAGTGCCGCCAAATGGCGCGGCAGAGGATGCGCCATTGGTTGGACGGTTCCAGTTCACGACGCCTGCGTCGATCTCGGTTTTAAACTCTTCCCATAGCGCGGCATCATCTGCCAAGAGGCCAGCAGAGAGGCCGTAGGCCGTATCGTTGGCAACTTCAATCGCCTTGGCAAAGTCGTGGTAGCGAATAATTTGCGTCAGTGGGCCAAAGTATTCTTCGTCTGGCAGGCTGGCCACGCTTGTCACGTCCAGAATGGCTGGGGTCACAAAGGCGTTGCTTGGGTCAGCGTGTTGCATTTTCAGCAGCGGCATAGCGCCAAGGGTGATCAGTTTGTCTTGTGCAGCCATCAGCTGGCGTGCGGCGGTTAAAGAGATCACTGAGCCCATAAAAGGCTGCTCGGCGGCGTCAAAATGGCCGATAGATAATTTGCCAGCCACTTCAATCAGGCGGGCCAGGAAGCGATCACCAAATTCACCGTGCGGCACTAGAATGCGGCGCGAGCAGGTGCAGCGTTGGCCAGCGGATAAAAACGCCGATTGAATAGTGTGGTGTACCGCCGCATCCAGCGCTTCGGTTGGGGCAATAATCAGCGGGTTATTGCCGCCCATTTCTAGCGCCAGCATAAAGTCAGGCCGGCCAGCAAATTGCTTGTGCAGTGCCACGCCGGTGCCAGAGCTGCCGGTAAATAGCAGGCCGTTCAGATCGTCGTGTTTGGCCAGCGCAATGCCGGTTTCTTTTTCACCTTGCAGCAGTGCCATTACACCGGCAGGCAGGCCAGCGGCTTGCCAAAGTTTGACGGTTTTTTCGGCCACCAGCGGCGCTTGCTCAGATGGCTTAAATACAATGCAATTGCCCGCCAACAGCGCTGGAACAATATGGCCGTTGGGCAAGTGGCCGGGAAAGTTATAAGGGCCGTATACCGCCACAATACCGTGTGGGCGATGGCGCAAAACGGCGTTGCCATCAGGCGTGGCGCTGCTGCGCTCACCCGTGCGCTCAGCATGGGCGCGGATAGAAATCTCAATCTTGCCCACCATCGCCGCCACTTCCTGACGCGATTCCCATAGCGGCTTACCGGTTTCAAAGCCAATGACGTGGGCAAGCTCTTCTTTGTGCTCACCCAGCAGCTCACCAAAGCGGCGCACGATAGCGATGCGATCTTCTAGCGTAGTGCGTTTCCAAGTAGGGAAGGCGGTGCGGGCAGCGCTCATGGCAAGCTCAACATCTGCAGCGCTAGCGCTCTTACCCTGCCAGACCACGGCATTACTCGCTGGATTGGTAGAAATTAATTCACTACCCGTGCCATCTTGCCATTGGTCATTAATAAACAATTGAGCCATGTTGCTGTCCTTTAAGATATTTGCTGATTCAAAATTTAAATCCAAATCTTTAACCACGGAGAGCACAGAGAACACGGAGTTACACGGAGAAACCCTAAGGAGTCATTGCCGTCATCCCCGAGCGTTTTTGTTGGGGATCCAGCGTAAATGCAGGATTTTCGACCGAGCGGAAATGATAAGTGTGATTTAGCTAAGTTACTTGTTTCTCTCCGTGGCCCTCCGTGTTCTCCTTTTCCTCCGTGGTTCAAGATTTGGGTTTCGATCTTTGCTGCTACACTACTCTTCGTGGATAAGCTTCCATCATTCTGACTTGATCCCCTGTGCTTACTTGCAATGCCTTGGCTTCTGCTGGGGTCAGCATAATCAGGCCTTGCTCTGGCGCGGTATAGATTAGCCCAGTGCGGAATTTCTTTAACTGGCTGGTGGCAATTAAATGCGGTGCCGATGGTGCTTTTTTTGTGTCGCTGATCACCACACTGCATAGCCCACTTTCTCGCATCACACGCAGGCTGTCGATACGGGCTTCTAGCACGGGGCCTGCTTCAAAGATGTCAATATGCCGCTCTAGGCGTAAGCCTTCGCTTTCTAATAGATGACGGGCAGGGGTGGTATCTTTGTGTGTGGCCCCAATACAGGCTTTGGCATCGTCCGGCAAAAAGTCGATATACACCGGAAAACGTGGCATCAGTTCGGCAAGGAATGATTTTTTACCAAGCGACACCAGCCGGTCTGCTTCGTGAAAATCGATGCGGTAAAAATGGCTGCCCAGCGCACGCCAGAAAGGCGAGTCGCCATTTTCGTCAAATACCCCGCGCATTTCGGCGCAGACGCGCTCGCCAAAGCGCTCGGCAAATTGCGCCAAAAACATAAAGCGAGATTTAGACAGCAGCGCACCATTGCAGTTCACACGGTGTAGCGGGTCTAGGAATAGCGAGCATAGCTCGGTATAGCCGGTGAGATCGTGCGAGATGGTGAGCTTATCCATCTTGCTCCAGATATGCATTTCGCGGCTGGCATAAACCGAGGTATCGATGCGGTAGGTGTAAAACGGTTGCTCTAGCCCCACTGCGGTTTCGATGCCACAGACCCCCACAATTTCGCCAGTGTCGGTTTCCTCCATTAAGAATAGGTAGCCTTGGTCGGCGATGGCTGCGCTGCCTTCGATGGTGCGACGAACACGATCGATACGCGCGGCCTGTGCACCAGGATCAGGCTTGAGTGTGGTCATGCCGGGGCCAGCTTTATGCGCTAGCTCGACCAGTTTATCTACGTCACTAAACTGACAGAGGCGGACAATTTTCATAATACGGCCCCTGAGTGGTTAAGTTTTATACAGCGCACATCGCTGCCGGTGCTGATTTCTAGTGCCGTAGCTAGCGCGGTTGGTAGTGCAATATCGTGGCTGAGTTGTTTGGGTAGGTGGGTTTTGATGCAGCGAAACTCGCTGGCCGATGTATTGCAAACCAGATAGCTGGCCGTGCCGTGTACATCGGATGTGTAGGCTAAATGATGTAAGGCGCTGTGGCGTAGCGAATAACAGGCATCCAGCGTATTGGTGAGCACTGGACCACCGTCAAAAATATCGATAAAGCGATCTGGCTCAAAGCCTTCATCCAGATGGCATTGATAAGGCAGGCGTGATCCGGGATGTGGCTCGCCCATTACGCGCTGGGCATCAATCGACAGCAGCGGTACATAAAGCGGATCAACCGGCATCACTTCAGCAATAAAGCCACGGCTGCGTCCGCCTGATTCGATCTCCATTTCAGCAAAATCACGTCGAGTAAATTTGCGCCCTACGCTATCCCAAAATGGTGAGTTGCCTTCTGCATCGGCTATGCCAGGTAGCACCGAGAAAATCTCTTTACAAAAACGCTGGCGGTGCTGAGCAATAAATAAGAGGCGCGCACGCGATAGTAGATCGGCATAGGCGGCTTTTTCTGGCTCGATATAAAAACCAGTCAGCCGCGTACAGCTGGTGAGTTCATGCGACATCACCAAGGCGTGAATACGATGATTCACATGTAGCTCACGCGAGGCGTGAACCACTACTTCATTGCGAAAAGCATAAAAAGGCTCGTGTTGCCCAGCAAGGGCAACGATGCTGGCGGAGCCATACAACACGCCATCTTCTTCTAGTACAAATAAATAGCTTTCTTCGCCAGGGTAGTCGATCTCGTTTTGCAGGGAGTCAATCGAGCGCAAAATCAGCTCTTGCAGGCGGGTACGATCCGGCGGCAGCGAATGCAAAATCGGCCCCTTAGAGCGCGCCATGCGTTCCAATTGATCAAGGTCGGACAGTTTTCCTGGTCTTACGATAAGCATAGGGGCGATCCGAATGGAGATGGATGGGGAGCTTAAAACCCAAATCTTGAACCACGGAGTTTGGGAGGGCACGGAGTAGCACGGAGAAAACCGTTAGGCATTACATGCCTCTGTTGAATTTGTTGTTCTCCGTGAAACTCCGTGTTCTCTGTGTCCTCCGTGGTTTAAGAAGTGGGTTTTAGTGTGTTTATTAAATCTAAGCCGCCACAGTCGCCGGTATCAGCTCAGCAATCACCGCCTCTAAGCGGCGCAGGCCTTCTGCCAGATCGGCTTCTGAAATCACTAAAGACGGCAGCAGACGCAGCACATTCGGGCCAGCCATGAGCAGCACAACGCCGTGCTTTGCACCAAGCGTCACCACATCTTTGGCGCGGCCTTGCAATACTGGGGCCAGCTCGGCTCCAATCAATAAGCCGCTGCCGCGAATTTCTTTAAATACGCCATGCTTGGCATTGATCTTATTTAAGCCATCCACAAATAGCTTATTGCGGTGTTTTACGCCATCTAATACGGCAGGCGTATTAATCAGCTCAATGACTTTGTCGGCGACGGCGGTGACCAGCGGATTGCCACCATAAGTAGAGCCGTGAGTACCCACGATAAAGGATTTAGAAATCGCTTCGGTGGTCAGCATCGCGCCAATTGGCAGGCCATTGCCCAGAGCCTTGGCCGAGGTCAAAATATCCGGTGTTACGCCGTAGTGCATATAAGCATAGAGCGAGCCGGAGCGGCCCACACCAATTTGCACTTCATCAAAAATCAGCAAGGCATTGTGTTTGTCGCAAAGCGCACGCAGGCCAGTGAGGTAAGCTTGCGTTGCTGGGATTACGCCGCCTTCGCCTTGCACCGGTTCTACAATCACCGCGCAGGTTTTGTCGCTGATCATGGCTTCAATCGCGGCCAGGTCATTAAACGGCACATGGCTGATACCCGCTGGGATAGGGCCAAATCCTTCTGCATACTTAGGTTGGCCACCCACGGATACGGTAAACAGGGTGCGGCCATGAAAAGATTGGGTGCAGGAAATAATCTGATCTTTATCACTAGAAAAATGATCGACTGCATAGCGGCGGGCCAGTTTCAGCGCGGCTTCGTTGGCTTCTGCACCAGAGTTACAAAAAAATACGCGCTCAGCAAAAGTGGCATCAATCAGGCGTTGGGCCAGTCGCAGTGCTGGCTCATTGGTAAAACCATTGGATAAATGCCAGAGTTTATCGGCCTGATCGTGCAGTACAGCAGTCAGCTCAGGGTGTAAATGCCCAAGGCTGGTAACGGCAATACCACTGGAAAAATCCACATACTCGCGGCCTTCTTGATCCCATAGGCGGGACGCAAGACCTTTAACTGGAATAAAGGGCGCAGGGGCGTAGTTAGGAACCATTACTTGATCAAATGTAGCGCGATTGACTGTAGACATTGCGTAGATCCTGCATGCGGGAGAGAGTGCATCCAGTGTAGAGCGGCCGCCCTTAATGAATCTTCTATAAATGCGACATAAAGCTATAGCTTTACACCTTTAATACTTAGGGATATCGGTAGGGGTCGTATCTCCCTAGCCTGGGGCGAGGTTATGTCAGGTCCAAATATGCTTATTGCATTCATTATGGGCGATGTTTTTCCATACTTAAGGGCACGGCATGCCATGTCTAAAACTTACCCGTTACGCTCCTCTCTAGGAGATATTCCAAAGTGAGCACGGTAAGCGGTAGCGAAATGCGCGCCAGAAGAAAAGCCGCAAGATAGTCCAATCTGTACCACGGAAATCCCCGTGCGCTGCAATAGCGTACGGGCACGCTCTAAGCGCAATTGCATATAGTGACGTGCGGGCAGGGTATCTAAGTGCTGTTTAAATAATCGCTCCAGTTGGCGGCGGGATAGGCCAACGTGCTGGGCGAGTGTATCGCTGCTGATGGGTTCTTCTAAATTGGCCTCCATTAATTGCAGAACGGTGCTCAACTTAGGCTGGCGCTGGCCAAGTTGTAGGCCATGTGAAGCACGCTGGCGAGTCTCTGTACTGCGCAAGTGTTCAATACACAGCGCTTCAGCAATCTGCTCCGCTAGCCCAAGTCCTTGTTGTTGGCTAACAAAATGCAGCATGGCATCTAAAGTAGCTGCTCCTGCGCCGCAGCTAAAGTATTTACGGTCAAATTCAAATAAATTTTGCGTACAAATTACTCTAGGAAACGACGCGGAGAAATTGCCAAGATCGGGCCAGCGCAAAGTTGCCCTATGCTGATCCAGCACGCCACAAGCCGCTAGCCACCAAGCACCGCAATCGATAGCCCCAGTCTGAGTCACATTTTGTAGTAAAGGTTTTAGTAGCGATAAGCGCGGGTCATGAGCAAATGGTGGCGTTTGGGCTAGCACCAGTAGCACATCAAAAGGTTGAGCTCTCGTGAGTGCGGGCAGTTGAGGGTAGTGCCCACCCGTTGCCAATGCAAGAGCCGCCCCATCAAGTGAGTAATAATTAACTTTATATAAAGCTTCATCACTCAGCGTATTGGCCAAGCCAAGTATGGCATCAATGCTTGCGATGCTAAGCAGTGGTGCTGGTGGTAGCAGCAGCACTGCGATTTGAATAGGAACGGGGTTTTGTATAAGGCTCATTTACTTATTTTTTCAGTAATTAGCCATAATCGCAATTGGCATTGTGCCTAGTAGTGTTGCAGCAAAGTCTAATAATTAAACCACCTCTTAACTTCAAACAGACACGAAGTAATAATGGCTGGCACAATGTATTCTAAATTATTTTAAATATCTGGAATTTCATAATGAATAAGCGAGAACTCATCGAAGCGGTACTAAGGGTTGCAGAATACGAGTTACCAGGTATTTCTAAGAAAGCAGTAGAAGCCACTTTAGAGGCGCTTGGTGATGTAACGGGCGCAACGCTAAAGGGCGGTGGTGAAGTGACTTTGCCAGGCATTGGCAAACTAGCTGTAAAACACCGTGATGCTCGGGTTGGTCGTAACCCACGCACTGGCGAGCCAGTACAGATTCCTGCAAAAAAAGCGCTGAAATATACCCCGCTGAAAGCAATTAAAGATGCTGTTGCTTAAGTGCTTCGATAGATGTTGCTGATTGATTCATTACAAATCAAGCTCTTATCGGCTTTCTTTGCATATATATCAAGCAAGGTGTTGACCTAAGCAGCCAAGGCCCGTATATTTCGGCCTCTCGCTGCAGCACACACAGCCACACAGTGATGTCACAGCGAGACGATCTTTAACAAAATACAGTCGATGAGTGTGAGTGCTTGGTTCGGAAGCGAAACAAGTGCTTGC